>JBCCZW010000536.1:0-3565 GCA_039186805.1 Verrucomicrobiota bacterium | reverse complement strand
CCGCCTTCGGAAAGGCCATGTGCAAATCCGTCTCGAAGTGAGGATAGTAAAGCATCCGCTCTCCGAGGCCGCCCCCCACTGCGACAACGACCTCATCTTTTTGAGGCTTCAGCGGAAGCTGGCCCCAAACGCAAGTCGCTGCTACCACTAAAGCGACCGTTGAAATTAGTTTTCTTACCATGCCAATTGCCAAGTTACTCAGTGTCGCGTCGCGCCTACCAATCTAGATCGCTCACCCGAAGATTCTGTTGCTCATAATGCCCCTCTTCCTTATTGAAGGAGAACATCGTCGGATTGAAGTCGCCCACAATCTCCATCTGCGCTCCCCCAGCAGGGATCTCTAGACCCAAAGCCCAGAAGATCCCATTGCCGAACAGCGTACGAACGCCACTCTCCTTCAAGTCGAGCGAAGCTCCCAAAGTCGATACGAAAACCCTGCCCTTCTCGCCCCCCGGAATCTGATAACTCTTTGTCCACGCAATAGGCATCATCGGGGCGTTCTTGTGAAACTTTGGGTTATTCTGGCCGTACCTCGGAGCTTTCTCGTAAGGCCCCGCGCCAATTGGTTCGTCATCAGGCTCCATACCATCCAGCACCTGCCCCAGCGCGATTGCTTGGCTGTCGCCAGGAAGCGGATACGGGGTTCCATAGACGTCAGTCGTGCTCCAGATCTCTCCCTCCCCGATTCCATTGCCGAGCGGACTCCCTTTTACCACAATTCCACGCGTGCTCTCTTTCTTGTGCCAACCGTGGTGAGCTATCCACGTAGTCCCAAGCACGAGCCTACCAAACCCTCCTTCCCAATCTGTCTTCTCGCCTTTGTAGTTGAAACTCCAATGCGCGAAGGCTCGATCCTCAGGAATCTTGAAAGCATGAGTGGCAGTGCGATAGCCCACCACCGGACGCCCGGAGAGCAAATAGTCTTCGATCATCTTCATCTGCTCGTCCGGCAAGTTGCGGAATCGCGTCGCGATGATCATCAAGTCCGCCTCTTCCAAAGCCTCCAAACCAGGAATGTTCTCCAAGTAGTTAGGATTGATCTGTCCAGGAACTTCAGGGTTCTGAGCGAATAGGACTCTGCACTCAAACCCATGGCTATTCGCCAGCATTTTGCCAAGCTGCGGCATCAGTTCCTCCGACCGGTATTCCTCATCGCCGCTGATCAAAACGATCTTCTTGCCGAGGCCTTCGCCCGCCTTGCCCTTATAAACCTGCCATTGCTTTTCACCGCTACAGCCGATCAGTCCAACGGCTACCACGACAATTCCAATAAACGATATCAGTTTGCTCATTTCGCGATTTCCAAGCTATTAACAATTGGTATTAAGTTTTCAGTTACATAGACGCCATCGTCGGAAGCGATCTGGTCAGGATCGACCACGGCCTCGTCGCATTCGTCCTCAACGACGATCCACCCCTCATACCCTCGCTCAACCAGGAACCTCGTGATTTCCTGATCGTCGATATCGCCCCTTCCGAGAGGGGCCCAACGACCGTCTTGATACATGTCTTTGTAGTGGACGTGCACAACCGCATCGTAGTACTCCCTAATGATCGACAAGGGATCCATACCTCCTTTTGCGATATGTCCCGCATCGGGGATGTAACCGATGTATCGATTATCCAAGCCGCCTAACAGAACCTTATAGTCTTCCTCCGTGCGATAAATCGAATACGCTGGAGAATTCGGATGATAGCCCACCTTAATCCCGCTATCGGCCGCCCGGCGCGCGATACCGTTGACGCAACTCAATAGGTTTCGCTGACGCTCCTGCAAATTCTCTCGAACCGTCGGCATCTGACAGAGATTCAAAAGCGTATCTGGAAAACTCTCCAATATCTGAATACACTCGTCTGCCCTCTGCCGTTCCTCCTCCGTCTCAGTTGGGTTCAACCAATCTTCAACTAATGTCAGAGCAGGTAGTATAACATCATTCTCCTTCAAGGCCTCGGCCAGCAGCTTAGGATCTTCAAGCCTACCCAAAAAGCGCGTTTCTGGCTCGACGCCCGCAAAACCCGCTTGCCGGGCAACCCGCAGGATATGATCCAAACGTCCATCGTACTTGCCGCCGCTCATCTGCCAGGTGTAAGTCTGCGTTCCTATCTGAATCGCCATTTATCTAAACCCTTATATTAGCTATTCTCTTCCAACAGACAAACCATCGAAACTCAGTAGAACCTTGCTACGCCTTCTAATCGATTCAATCGAGCCCACTTTTCGTATACTTGTAGTCCGATCTTCACAACCGTTCAATTAGCGTAACAAGCCTGCAAATACAAAGCGGCCCCGAAGACCAGTGTCGCTGACGATATCGCGTTCACTTAACATGCGTATCCCGATAGACTTGAGGCGTCACCTGCATCAGTCGCGCAAACTCCTTCGTCATGTAACTCTGATCGCAAAACCCGCAAGAAGAAGCAATCTGCGCGATCGTCATGTTGCTATGGATCAACTCGCGACAAGCCGCATTAATGCGCACCTTTTTGAGATAGGCGCTTGGGCTAATCTTAAACCGCTTTTTGAACTGACGTTCAAATGTCCGCAGCGACAAACCGGCGAGCTCCGCTAAATCTGCAACTGTGATTCGCTTCGAGTAATTCGTTTCCACGAAGTCGATCACTCGAAACAACTCCGGATAAGGACCCAATACGCCGCTCGCCATCGCAAACGGACGCGTCACTCCCTCAAGGCCAATGATGTCTCCATTTACTCCATACAAAGGAGTCTTCGTCGTCGAGTACCAATGGACGGATAAATCGTTCCGCGTAACGAGCTCGACTTTGTTCGAAATCGTCTCGCCCTCCTCCATTACCATTTCATCGTCCTTTAGATAGACTTCCGCCAAATAAGACGGGACCAGTTCAAAGTCCGTCTTGCCCAGGATTTCCTCTTTGCTCACCTTTCCGAGCAAGAGAACTGTGGGGTCGTTCAACGCGACGAATCGGCCTTCCCGATCTTTCGCGAAATAACAGAGGTCGTTGAAATGCTCAAACAAGCCCATGCCGCGTCGACTCTGATCGACCTCGGCGAAAAACTTAGCAGCGACACTTTCCGACATCACTGAAACGCCTACACTGTACATAACTTAACCGCTTCCTTTAGGGATTGATAGGGATCTCGCGTTGGGATGTATTCATGTCCTACATACCCATCGTAACCGATTTCTACTAAGGTTTCCATGAGCGGCCGAAAAGAGATTTCCTGCTTGTCGTCCAACTCGCCGCGGCCAGGACAACCCGCCGTGTGAACATGCCCAAGGATATCCTTGTATTGATGGAGACGACGCATCAGGTCGCCATCCATGATTTGGGTGTGATAAAAGTCGAAAAGCAGCTTCAAGCCCGGCGAACCCACGCGACGAATAATCTCAGCGCAGTAATCCATATGTTCGCCTTGATAGCCAGGGTGTCCCTTCATCGGGTGCGTGTCGTCTCGCGTATTCAGTGGCTCCACCACCAAAGTCACATTCTTGGAGACAGCGTATTCAGCCATCTCTCCCATACCGCGGACGCAGTTGTCCGCCCCTTCCTCCAAGGAAATTTCACCACTATTGGGATCCTCGGG
>JBCCZW010000535.1:0-3574 GCA_039186805.1 Verrucomicrobiota bacterium | reverse complement strand
GCAAACGGTAAAATCAACCCTATTCTCAAGCTTTTTTTCGAAGAGGAGAGGAATCTCCACAACCCAGTCTTTATCTGATTCCGCATCCGCAATCGACTCCCAACGCTCTCTCACCCGAGGATGCAGGATCCCTTCCAAAGCTTTCAAGGCATCCGGATTTCCAAAAACCCTTCTCCCTAATTCGCGTCGATTGATGCCCCCTTCATCCGCCAGCACCGCCTCGCCAAACTCACTCGAAACCTCCGAAATCACCGATTGATCCGAAGCCAACAATTCATGCACCAACTCATCGCAATCAATCCGACCAAAACCCGCTGCTTCAAACATTCTCGAAGCCGTCGATTTTCCACATGCGATGCCGCCTGTAATTCCGATCCTCATATGACTCTGAAACATCATTCTAAATTGGATACGCACGGCCACTCCAAATTTCCCCTTGCCACAAGGCTCCCATAACTCACTTTCGACCAACGAATCCCGCCCTAAACGCTTGTCAGCAGGCTGGCGTATCCTCCAACTCTTAAATCCATCCTAGACCTATGCTCGCAACGGTCCAAAGCGCCGCCTTGCAAGGAATCAACGCCGTTCCCGTAACCGTAGAAGTCAACTCCGGAGAAACCGGCGATCCGAAGCTCATCCTCGTCGGACTTCCCGATGCCGCCGTCAAGGAATCCGACGACCGCGTTTTTTCGGCGCTCGCCAACAGCGGATTCCGCAAGCCGCAAACGCGCACCACCATCAACCTCGCCCCAGGCGACCTCAAAAAGGAAGGTCCAATGTACGACCTGCCCATCGCGCTCGGCATACTCGCCTCGACCAATCAGCTCTCCGCGGACGCCCGGTTCAAAGAGTTCATAATCGGAGGAGAACTCAGTCTCTCCGGAGCCACCCGCGCCATTCGCGGCGGACTCGCCTTCGCCATAGAAGCCAAAGCCCTCGGAAAACGAGGCGTCATATTGCCTATAACCTCAGCTAGAGAAGCCGCCTTAGTCGGCGACCTCGAGGTGTACGGAGTCGAATCCCTTTCCCAAACCAAACGCTTCCTCGAAGGCAATATCGATATCCCCCGATTCGACCGCAACACTATCTTCGACAAGACCCAAACGGGTGTAGACCAACCCGACTTCGCCGAAGTCAAAGGCCAGATACAAGTGAAGCGAGCCGTCGAAATCGCCGTGGCCGGAGGTCATAACCTCTTAATGATAGGCCCTCCGGGTTCCGGCAAATCCATGATCGCGAAACGCATCGCTAGCATCATGCCTGCTCCCACCCTCGAAGAGTACCTGCAAATCCTCCAAATCCAATCCGCATCCGGCGACACCAAAGGCTGGACCGATCTTCGCAAAACCCGCCCCTTCCGCTCTCCTCACCACACCATCAGCGACGTTGGCCTGCTCGGAGGCGGTTCCATTCCCGGTCCCGGAGAGATTTCCCTCGCTCACCGCGGGGTCCTCTTCATGGACGAGCTTCCAGAGTTCAAACGCTCCGCTCTCGAAGTCATGCGACAACCGCTTGAAGACGGCCAAGTCACTATATCTCGAGCCGCCGGCAAAATCACATTCCCCTGCAACTTCATGCTCGTCGCCGCCATGAACCCATGCCCCTGCGGCTATCTAGGTTCCGATCAAAGCAATTGCTCTTGCACGCTGACTCAAATCCAACGCTATCGCGCGCGGGTGAGCGGCCCGCTCATCGACCGCATCGACATCCACGTCGAAGCTCCCGCAGTCAGTATCTCTGATCTTCGCTCGGCAGCCCCCGGCGAACCTTCAGGAGACATACGCCAACGCGTTGAAGCCGCTCGCCAAAGACAAGTTTACCGCTTCAGAGCTAATCCCAAAAATGCGAATGCCGACATGAGCCACAAAGAGATCGAGAAGCACTGCCGCATCGACCCCCAAATGGGCGACCTCCTACAAACCGCCATGGAAAAGCTCAACCTTTCAGCAAGGGCCTACGATCGCATCCTAAAAGTCTCCCGCACGATCGCCGATCTGGCAGAAAGCGATGAAATCCAACTCCCCCACCTCACTGAAGCCATCCAGTACCGGAGCTTGGATCGCTCATCTAGTCTATAAGGAATCGCCGATCGCCATCCGTCGATCCCCAAAATTCAACTACAAAAAAGCCGGCTCCCAACTGGGAACCGGCTTGAAATTTCTTTTTAACTAAAAGGAGGAACCGATTAGAGAGCAGTTTCGCCGCGTTCGTCGGTGCGGATGCGGACTGCTTCTTCAACTGGTACCACGAAGACCTTACCGTCGCCGATCTTACCGGTCTTCGCTGACTTCACGATCGCATCGACTGCCTTGGATACAACGTCGTCTTGGACAGCGATCTCAATCTTTACCTTAGGAAGGAAGTCCACCGTGTATTCGCTACCGCGGTAGATTTCAGTGTGTCCCTTTTGGCGTCCGAAGCCCTTGACCTCTGTAACGGTCATACCTTCGATGCCGATCTCAGAGAGACCTTCTTTAACTTCTTCCAGCTTAAAAGGCTTTATAATAGCTACTACAAGTTTCATGGGAGAATTCTATGAGGTTTAGTTAATTAATTGGATGACTTAGCTTTATGCAAGTAAATGCTCTAATCTTAAAGCTAACCGACTAGCGAGAGCTGATCGAGAAGTCTGGGTAGGCTTCTTGACCATGCTCGCCGATATCCAAACCTTCGAACTCTTCTTCTTCTGAAACTCGAACGCCCATAACAGCCTTGAGGATCACCATGAGGATAAGAGAGAAGATGAAAGCGAACGCGTAGACGGCGATCACACCGATGAACTGAGCAACGAGGTCAGCGCCACCGAAGATAGCTACCGCGATCGTACCCCAGATACCAACTACACCGTGAACGGAGATAGCTCCCACCGGATCGTCGATCTTGATCTTGTCGAAGAAAATGATCGAGAAGACCACGATAACGCCACCGATTGCTCCCATAAGAATAGAAGCCAAGGCAGAAACCGAGTCCGCACCGGCTGTGATGCTCACCAGACCAGCCAAAAGACCGTTGAGACCCATAGAGAGGTCAGGCTTCTTGAGAACGATCCAGGAAACGAAAATCGACGCTATACCGCCACCTGCAGCTGCAAGAGCCGTTGTAGTAAAGACGAGACCGAGTGGACCTGGGTTTGCCGAGAGAACGGAACCACCGTTGAATCCGAACCATCCGAAGAAAAGGAGGAATACACCTATTGCAGCGAGTGGCATACTGTGACCGAGGATTGGCTTGATCTTGCCATCCTTCGTGTACTTGCCCTTGCGAGGGCCGAGGATGATGACCGCTGCGAGCGCTGCTGCGCCGCCGAAGCCGTGTACCACAGTTGAACCTGCGAAGTCGTAGAAGCCGTCTCCATCAGCGAGACCGGA
Organism: Verrucomicrobiota bacterium; assembly: GCA_039186805.1. Lineage (GTDB taxonomy): Bacteria > Verrucomicrobiota > Verrucomicrobiia > Opitutales > Opitutaceae > JBCCZW01. The sequence goes on along the minus strand of JBCCZW010000535.1, from coordinate 206 downwards.
CAGCCATCCGCCACCCCAGTGCCAGGAACCAGCAATGGTGTAACCGAATGCTACGAGGATCGTAGAGTAGATCATGAAAGAAGAGAGCTTGATTCTCTCTGCAACCGCACCCGAGACGATCGTTGCCGCAGTCGCCGCAAACATAGCTTGGAAGATGAAATCGCCATAACCCGTCATCGCGAGGCCAAGACCGCCATAGCCAAATG
>JBCCZW010000534.1:0-3586 GCA_039186805.1 Verrucomicrobiota bacterium | reverse complement strand
GATGGGTTCGGACGGCGAGCGTTCATCGCCCGTGGAGAGAGGGGCTTGGGTAATGAGGAAGCTGCTTCACGATCCGCCGCCACCCGCTCCTGCCAATGTCCCTCAACTCAGCCGTCTTTCCGATCAGATGCTCTCTGCTCGAGACCTGCAGCAAGCTCACATGGAGGAGCCTCAATGCGCCCAGTGCCACCGGAAAATTGATCCTATCGGCTTCGGTTTGGAGAACTTCGATGCCGCAGGAAAGTGGAGGGTTGAAGAGCTAATACCTGCTGCGAACAAAAACCAGAAAGATGCCTACGCCCCAATCGATGCAAGCGGTACGATGCCAAACAGGCAAAGCTTTGGAGACTATTTCGAATTGCGTGATCGAGTGGCCGAGCAGGGAAGCGACTTCGCTCGAGGTTTTACTGAATACTTAATTTCTTATGGGCTAGGTCGGCCGTATGGATTTACTGACTACGACCTAGCGGAAGAGATCCTAGGACAAGCCCGCAGAAAGGAAAATCAGACGCGCACTTTTATCCATGCCTTGGTCCAGTCCGAGGATTTCCACCGGAAGTAAACTTCAATTTCTAACCCATTCACTATGCAGAACCACCGCCCCAACGATTCGCAAGCGCCGACCCGCAGAGCCTTTCTGCGAAGTAGCAGCGCTCTTATAGCACTTCCATTCTTGGAGTCTTTCGGCGCTTCAGCGATTGCTTCCGCAACTAAGATCGCGAATCCCCCCAAACGAATGGTCTTCCTGGGTTTTGGTTGGGGAGTGACCAAAGAAAGCTGGTATCCCGACGTAAAGCAGGTGGGCGCAGACTACGTGCTCTCGAAGGGCCTCAAAGGCTTGGAACGTCACAAGAAAGACATTACAGTCATTCAGAATCTGACCAATCAATTTTCTTCGGAAGCCCACTGGGGGAGTACCTTTTATCTCACGGGCGCCAACCGATTTGCGGAGCCAGGTCAGAGCTTCTACAACAGCATTTCGGCCGATCAGGTCGCTGCAGAAACGCTGGGCCAAGAGACCCGCTTTACCTCCATTCAGTTAGGCTGCGAAAAAGCGGAAAGTTCAGGACACGGTCCTGGCCTATCGATGTCTTGGAATCGCCAAGGGAAACCGATCGCCGGTTTGAACAATCCTCTAGCCGCCTACCATAAGCTCTTTTCCGATGGCAACACGCCAATGGAAGAGCGACAAGCGATGCTCAACAAAAAGCGTAGCATTTTGGACACCGTGTTCGAGGACGCTAAGTCCAGAAAATACCGTCTCAGCAAAACGGATACGGATAAGATCGATGAGTACTTCCAGTCGATCCGCGAGATCGAGACCAGAATTTCAAAAGAAGAACAGTGGTTGGGCGTACCCAAGAAGATGCCCTCTGACACGCTGGAAGCTCCTCCAGGGGAGGTCGCCGGCTACGAAGAGGTGAAGCTGATGTACGACATCATGCTTGCAGCCATGCAAGTAGATGCCACTCGAGTGATGACCTATAGGCAGCCAGTCGAGTCCTTCATCAAGAGCCTGGGCGCTACGATCACCTCCCATAATATGAGCCACTATGTGAATGACTCCCGCAAACGTGTTTCAGAGCAGCGAGACGAAAAACAAGTCGAACTCCTAGCTTACTTCATAGATCAGTTGAAGCGGACCAAGGAAGCTGACGGCAGCAGTCTTTTCGACCACGTGACGCTAAGCTACGGCAGCAATATCGAGTCGATTCACTATCTCAAAAACTGTCCCACGATTATCACTGGCGGAGGAGCAGGCGTGAAGCATGGCCGCCATCTAGTGATGAGGGATGCCAAAACGCCGCTATGCAACCTGTGGCTCAGCTTACTGCAAGGCACCGGAATCAAGGTGGATTCCCACGGAGACAGCACCGGGGTCATTGAAGAGCTTTTCGTATGAGCGATTTCAGAGCCTTCGCTTTGATCTGTATCGCAGTCCTGTTCGCGAGCGCCGCATCTTACGGCGGCGAGCCAAAGACCCTTATGGCAGAGCTGGGGGACCCAATCGTCGACTTTGAGTTCAACCAGGCTTCGGAATTCGATAAGACATGGATCAAGTTTCGAAAACAGACGGGATTCTCAATTGAGGAAGGCGCGATGCGGGTTTCGCCGCCGGTCATGCGGAACATCCCCGAAGACAAAAGAGGGAAGTGGTGGGACAGCAATTTTGCTAGAGCGGGCCTCGTGGGTTTGCCCATGGATTACGTTTGTACTGCGAAGTGGAAATATATCCGTCCCGCGAATACAAAGGATCTAGAGAAGGGTCTCCTCTACCTCGATATGGGTCATCGCATGATCCGGGTTACTCTCAATCGAGAGGGCGCTACCTTAATCCTAGAAAACCACCTAATCGGTCGGCATGAAGACAAAGCTGCAATCGTCCTCGACGAGGTGCCAGACTTAAAGCTGACGCCCAACAGATGGTATATGATCGTCGCCGAGATAAAGGGAGATGAGGTCGTCCTGCAGATCGGGGATCAGGTTCTTTATTGGCAGACATCCTCTGATTGCGGGCGAACGATACGATACTTTCAACTTCGATGCAACGGGGGACGGATATGTCTTGGATTACATCCGAGCTTGGACCTCTGGATCAAGGCTTAGTGAGTGGGAACAAACGCGGAAAGAGCTTTCGAAGAATTGAACTAGGGCGTGTTTAACGCTTCATACTCTTCCTTGTAGGTTCCCCTGAGATAGCCAGGCTTGTAGAAAGGATAATCCTTCCAAGGAGACTCGCCCTTGGCCCGAGGGTCGTCCGTCTTCGCCATGTAGTTTTCCATGGTCTTAAGGAGTTTCCTCTTCAGCCTATCATACTCAGGAGATTCCGCTAGGTTCTTCATCTGAGCGTGATCACCTTGAATCTCGTAAAGCTCCTCTGGAGGCAGCTTCCCAAAGGCGAGGCCGAAGAGAGGGTCGTCCTGATTCGCCATCATGTAAGTCTTGCTGGCGCCGGCGTCGATATCGCTAAAGACGCCTTGGTGAGAGCCCTCAAAGTCTGCGCTGCCCATCGGCCATCGATCTGGAGCGTAATTACGGATGTAGACATAGTCCTTCGTGTGTATCGCTCTTCGTGGATACACTTCACCCTCTGGGCGCGCCCACACATGGCGCTCGAGACCGGTCACCGTATAGCGACGTTTCGAATCGATGTATCCAGATTTCCTTGATCTGAAGAGCTTGGTCAGACTGCGGCCCGTCATGTCTTTGGGAATCTTCACACCAGCGACTTCGAGAAAAGTGGGAGCGAAATCGACGTGGTTCACGAAGTCGTCTATGACGCGACCCGGCTTGCGAATCCCGGTTCCCCATCGAATGGCGAGCGGCATGTGAACCCCGTAGTTGTAGGCCGTCGCTTTCGCTCGCGGGAAGGGCATCCCGTTGTCGGAGGTGACGACGATCAAGGTGTTTTCAAGTTCTCCCAAGCGCTCCAGTTCGTTCAATACGCGAGCGAGATGTTGGTCGAACCATTCGATTTCGAAAAGGTAGTCGGCCACGTCATTCCTGATCTCATCAGTGTCCGGCAGAAAGGGGGGCACCCTGACTTTCTCAAGGTCAATTCCGGAAGCCGCCCCAATACCGTAAT
>JBCCZW010000533.1:0-3588 GCA_039186805.1 Verrucomicrobiota bacterium | reverse complement strand
TTCGAATCCTTCACCCAAGTAGATACCTCCACGACTCGCCAATTCGGCGGCACGGGTCTCGGCCTCGCCATTACCAAGCAGCTCGTCCATATGATGGGAGGCGAAATCGGAGTAAACTCCCAAGAAGGTCGAGGCTCGATCTTTTGGTTCACGATCGGATTCGCGAAACCTCAAGGCAATATAATCGAAATCCCCGAGCTGCCCGAAAACTTCAATCAAAAAAAAGTTCTCTGCATAGACAGCAACAACAGCAGTCTCCAAGCGATTCAAGCTGCCGTATGGCCTTTCGTTCGCAGCTTCGAGTCAGCCGTTACTTCGAAAGAAGCCCTTCAGATGCTTCAAGATGCGGTTGAAGACAAGGACCCCTACGATCTTGCGATCATCGACGCCGAACTTCCCAACGAACCTATTGCGGAACTTGCCAATAAACTTCGCGTCCGTCCCAAAGTTTCGGATACGAAACTAATTCTGACCTGCAGAATCGAAACCCGCACCCAACTTGCTGATTGGGAAATAGATTCCCGCACAACCCTTATAGCCAAACCTCTCCGCCCCACTAAAATCTGGGGAGCAATCAATAGCCTATTTCAAACCCAGAAAGGAAAGGTCAAGAGGACCAAAGGAACGCCTCGAGCTAAGAAGCAGCTAAAAAGCCTCCAGCGCGGAATCAAAGTACTGGTTGCCGAAGACAATGTGATTAATCAAAAAGTAGCCACGCGCATCTTCAAAAAACTAGGTATCGAGATTGATATCGCCAATAACGGCGTCGAAGCCGTCGAAGCCTGCAAAGCCAATCGATACGATCTTGTTTTTATGGACTTCCAGATGCCGGAAATGGGAGGGCTAGAAGCCACGCAGATGATTCGCTCCTTAGAGTCCGGCAAACGCCGCGTTCCCATCATCGCCTTGACCGCAAACGCCATGGAAGGAGATCGCGAGCGTTCCATCAATGCCGGAATGGATGACTACATCAGCAAGCCCATAAAGCCTCTTTCTATCGAGACGGCGCTTGAACGCTGGATAAAAAACTAGAGCGTTTCCACTCATGCGGTCGCAGCGTTAGGAAGCTACCGCCGCAGGCAGCGAAGCTGGGAAGCTAACGAACGACAGGGGTTGAAAGCAGAAATTCCGGTTCAGGCTTCCCCCTTGTCGGATCCTGATTGTGCCACTTCCTTGGATCGAGCCCTATAACTCGAAGGGCTCGATAAGCTCTTGTTTTTAGGTCATCGCTGCACTTCTCCCTAGGCGTTATGCTCCGCCACAGTCTCGCCGCGATCGACGAAGTCGAAAGCTCCTAAGACGTCGGAACTTTCTTTGAATAAACTCTTCCCTTAATCGTCAGAAAAAATGCAGATCTCTTAAGCAATGAAATCAGTTCGATCTTTCGTCACCGCCGTTTTTCTCGTCAGCTCAATCCTAACTCCCCTCGCTTACGCTAGTCATTATTATGGTGAGGAGACCATGGCCATTCTCTACTCCCAAAAAAACTTCAAAGGCGAATCTTACGTCCTGAAGCCAGGAGAAGACATCGAAAGTTTCAACGACCTAGGAGACGGTCGTTGGCGCCACATGGACGACGAAATCAGCTCGATTGAGATTGTCGGTAACCTCGCCATCGAAGTATTCAGCAGAAAGTCTTTCCGAGGCCAAGCCCTTGAAATTAGCGAGAGCATTCCCGACCTCGCCATGATTGGAATAGCCGCGATCAGCAATCCCGAATCAATCGAAGAACATGCCGAAATTCGCCTTGGCAACAACTGGAATAACGAAATCTCATCCGTCAAGGCGATGGGGATGGCGCCCGAGCCGCGCGTCGTCGTATTCGATAGAGCCGGGCTCAGCGGAGATTCGTTTGAATTGGGAGCAGAAGACTCAATCGCCAACCTAAGTCGACAGTCTCGAGGGTGGACGTCCTGGAATGATGCCATTTCTTCCTTAGAAATCATTGGTCCAATTATCGTTCGCCTTTACGAACACCCTCAATTTCGCGGTCGCTTCATTGACGTTCAAGGTGAGATCCCAGACCTGCAAGAACTCAAATTCGCCAACAGCATCTTCGACTGGGACAACCGAGTATCCTCAATCAAAGTAATTCCAGACGAAAGTCTGACGCGCCCTCCACTCCCACCTCGCAACCGGCATGACAATCCTGTGGCAATAGAAGAACCCGTCGTCTTCGAAGACCCAATGCATGATCGCCCACCGGCTGTACTTTTTTACGAAGATTCCAATATGAACGGCGAAGCGATCAGCTTATTCGCAAACGAAGAGATTCGGAACCTCAACGAGTTTGAATTGAACTACAAAGATTGGAACGACGAGATCTCGTCGCTCGAAATTCGAGACAATGTCGAAGTATTCCTCTACGAACACGCCCACTTTCAAGGGAAGCGTATCCAGTTAAAGGATTCAGCAAGAAGCCTCTCCAGCATCCGCGACGCTAACGGACGCTATGAGAACTGGAATGATAAAACCTCCTCGATCCGAGTTCTCATCCGCCACGGAGAAACCGAAGTCACAGTGACGCCAGCGCCCCCAGATCCTCCGGTTGCGGGCCCCCAAGTACCTCCAGATTTCAAGAAGCCCGAGTCAGATCCCAAAACCGCCGAGGAACCATCAACTATAGTCGCCATCATCTACGAAGACTCATTTTTCAAGGGGAAGTCCTTCCCCATCGAAAATAGAGCCGAACTCCCCAACCTAAAAGATATTCGTCGAAGTTCCAGAGATTGGAATGACGCGATATCTTCAATCAAAGTCGAAGGCGATATAATCATCGAACTCTACACCGACATAAATTTCAAGGGAGAGCGTATCCAGATCAACGCTTCCCAAAGCAGCATGAATCGGGTAAAGACTCTCAGAAATCGAACTCTCCGGTTAAACGACGTAATATCTTCACTTCGCGTAGTTGAAAAATAGGCTGCCGCAGAGAGCTTCCGATAAGTCGCTTTCGAACGATTAAAGCTGCATTTCCGAAGCGAAGTTTGAATTGAGAATTAAGTAAGACACGGTTTGTCTCGGCGAATCGCAGAAGACGCCAGCGGAATCGACCGAAAGGAACTTGAGCAAAGCCCGAGTCCGGTTGGAGAAGAGATAGAGTACTACCTATTCGGCTTCTCCGATCAGAGCCCTAAATCCATCAGCTCCCTTTCTCAAATTGGCTACGCCTCGATAGACGTAGCAGCGTTCGCTTTCCAACAATGGCATCGGGTAAGCATAACCGGACAGACAACCTAAAGTCCAGATGCGCTAGAACGGACGCTTACGAATCGACGCAGTGCAAGGCGCTATTGGACAGATACTTGAAGACTGGAGGCGTCGCGTTGATGGACAAGGGCTACGACAGCGACGCTATCCGAAAACTTATGAATGAGAAACGAGGCGTTGCCGTCATAGCGGTAAGCTCTAGCAAAGCTCAAAAGCCGCCCTTCTAGGAGCATACTTACAAGCAGCGGTACAATACAAGGTGGAGAATCTCTTCGGGCGATTGAAGCGCTACCGGCAGAATCGCTACCCGATACGACAAGCTCCGCGAAAGCTTCGCAGCAATCGTCGCCATAGCTTGTGTAATGATATGGCTACAAC
>JBCCZW010000532.1:0-3589 GCA_039186805.1 Verrucomicrobiota bacterium | reverse complement strand
GCTTGACCTGCACGTCATCCGGGATCGTCTCATCTCCCGCGTCCTGCACATCCTTACCGTAAATACCGAAAGCAGGCACCCCCTTTTGAGCGTGAGCCGCCAAAACTGCTGCCAAATAAACCGCGCCTGGACGCTCCGTCCCATTAAAGCCCCAAACCGCCTTAGGCGTCATGGGCTCCATATCCATCGTCTCGGAACCGTAGGCCCAACAGGGCGTCACCGTCAGCGAAACGCCTACCCGATTTTTTCTAAAATGCTCCTGACAAGCCCGCGCCTCCGCCACGCCGCCAATACAGCTTGGGGCCACCACGCACTCGACCGCCTCGCCAGTAGGGTACTTCAAATGCGAGGAAATGAAGGCCGCCACGCGCTCCGCCATCCCCATCGTCTGCTCTTCGAGACTCTCTCGCACGCCCCCAAACCGCCCGTCAATCGCGGGACGAATGCCGATTGTCGGCAAGTGATCGAAAGCATGCAGATATTCATTCGAGCCCCCGTTAGCCGCGGGTGACTCAGCAAAAATTTTGGGATTTTCAGACATACGACAACTATCGCGCAAATCGAAATCAGAAAGGAATAGCTATACCTTGCGCGCCTCTCAATTTTTGATCTTATTTTGCTATGACCTCAAACGAATCGGTATCCTCGAAGATAGAGTTAGCGCCCCATATAAAGAACTCTAGATACGGATATTCTCGCTCTGCAAGCGGGCAAGACTTCCTTTTTCTGGCAGGCTACGAAAAGTGTTCAGAGCACTACGACCTTCATCGAGACTCCTTTCCTTATTTGATCCTGGAATTAATTATTTCCGGTAGCGGGCGCCTCACCTTACCGCGCAAGGAAGTCTATCTCGGACCCGGAGACTGCTTTTGCTGGGGGCTGAACACTCCCTGCCGACTTCGGACAAACCCCGTCGATCCGCTTGAGAAATACTTCATTGCCTTCGGAGCAGGCAGTCACTCTCGCCGCCTAGAAGGCCTGCCTCTGTATCCGGGCTACTCCTACAAGTGCGACGACCTCGCCATCATCGAAAAATGGAGCCGCCTTATTCTAGAAGAGTGCGCGGCCCAAGACGATGACTCGCCGGAAAACGTCAGCGCCCTAGTGAACATCCTCCTTCGCAAGCTAGCGCCTTATTCCGAAAACGCCGATGCCTCCAGCCGTACCGACGCCCTCGTTCTCAAAGCCATACGCACCATTGAAAACGACTTTCAAACGATCAGCTCTATCCAGGAGCTTGCGGGCAAACTCCAAGTCACTCGAGAGCACCTCTGTCGCAGCTTTAAAAAAGCCGGCCGCTCGAGCCCTTACAAAACCCTCACTCGCAGAAAGATGGAACACGCCTTCACCCAGCTCAAACTCACCCAACTCCCCATTCAAGACATCGCTCTCAATCTAGGCTTCAGCGACGCCTTCCATTTTTCTCGCGCCTTCAAGAATCAATACGGCCACCCCCCAAGCCAAGCCAGAGAGCTCTAACGAACACGCCCTAAAACGTAGCAGGTACCAGCGCCCCCAATCACTGGTTCCGCCTCTCTCGGATACGCCCACCAAAAGGCGATGTCTATCTGATAAGCGCAGAGGAACTATTGATCGCCTCCCCAAGCGCCTACCTTCTCCGCCAAACTCGAACCCACGGCGCATTCCGCTTCCCCAAAAAAACCAGAACGGGCAAACGCGCATTCGCGAAGACGCGCCAAAAAGAAAAGGAGAGGCGCACCCGCGCCTCTCCCACTATTTCTATTTTTGCAGCGCAAATCAGTTGCCAACGAAGACCAGTATCCAACGCGCCGACGTCCAAGTGCTAGACGTGCCGTGAAGCACCGCATCGCCATTATAATCCTTAAGGCGGGGGTTGTTTGAAGTAACGATCGCGTGCTGGTTATCGATATAATAGACTCCGTCGATCGTAGACAGAGCCCATTCCGCCTGCACATTCGTTGCCGACTGCAGCTTAGGATCATTTGCTCCGTAACCAAGGTAATCGCCGGAAAACACGTTCTTGAAATAGAAACGGCTACCTACCTGAATCTTTTCCCACTTGGTTCGATTACCCGTATTATGCGTTCCCGCCATCTCCACGACTCCATTAAAGTCTTTCAGCCATTCGCCGCTGGCCACATTTTGAAGTCTATAGATTCCATCGCTTCCCCCGCCCGTCGAACCAGCCGAAAAGTTGCTGACCACCGACTCGCAAGTCGCTGACTCATTATGAGAAGTTACCGCCAGACCGCTCCGGATCTGATTGGACATAGATATATTCACGCTCCCCACCTGAGTCCAGTTGCTTCCATTATTGGATACCGAACCCGTAAAAGTATTTCCAGAACGCTGGAGCCTCACCCAACAAGGAGCCGAAAAGCCGGCATTCGTCATATTAAGGCTGCTCGATCCCGTGCTGCTCCTATACTGAAAACTCACTCCATTAGACCGCGACACCACCATGGCGGCATTCTTGGATCCTGAATTCAAATTCTCACGCATCATCAGTCCCGATTTCGCCCAGCCATGGGTATTATCTATAGACTCTACTTTAGCGATGAGCGTCTCGTTTCCGGATTGCTCATTGCTGAGAAAATAGAATTCGTCACCCGTTCCCCAAATATCCGCCCCTCTCGCCGTGATAGTATACGTTCCACTATTATGCGAAGCAAAGCCGAAATCGTTTACCAGCCCAATATCTTGAGCATTGCTGAAATCCCCCACTGAACGCCAAAACGGGATGTCCGCTTCCGCCAGTTTGTCGAAGAAGCGAAAGTCGAATGCATTACTAGTCGGTGTTGGTTTAGTCGCGTTATCGTAATTTATCTTAGGATTCCAGTGCATCCAACTCGAGGGGCGGGACTCGCCCTCCGCAATCCCGTGCATCAGGCGATTCCAATCAATCGAATTGTTCGTCTCGTTTTTGCTCTTGAATTCGGTGCAGATGATTGGGTAGCCCGCGGCTCTGATCCCTTCCGCAAAAACCCAATCTGCGGTCATATCCGACTCGTTCGTGTAGGCATGAAACCCAACAGAAGCATTCGACCAGTTGACGCCCGTCGCTTGAGAAATTAAGGAGACCGGCGCATGCACCGTTTGAGCGACACTGAAGAGAATCAAGTGAGTGTCTGGAGCCAAACCTCGAACATGCGAATACAGATCATTGGTCTTCGCCGCGAGATTTGAAGACTGCGGATTCATTGGAATGATAGGCTCATTGCTTAACTCGAAAAATACGTTGGGGTTATCCTTGTTAGCGACGCCCGCGGTCACATAGGCCGAGAAGTAATTCCAGAACTGCTTGGCCTTGGTCAGATTTATATCCTGCCCGTAGTGCGTATGCAGATTGATACAGGCATAGACGCCGATATCCTGGCACCACTTTATCGCTTCTTTCACTGGATAAGCAAAATCCGCAGGATTTCGATTCCAATCCGGATAGCGTACTGTAATTCTCACTACATTTAGGTTAGCAGCCGTAACATGACCTTTGAAATAGTTTTCAAAGTTCGAGTAATCGCCTTGTATCTTTCCGGTATCCGCTTCGGTTACGCGAAAGTCGCCGCCTCGGAGCTTTTCACCGGTGTCTGTTAAGACCTCTCCATTC
>JBCCZW010000531.1:0-3593 GCA_039186805.1 Verrucomicrobiota bacterium | reverse complement strand
TCAGTCCAACCAAAACCCTTAGGTCGTGTTTGGGAAAGAGCTCTTTCCCAAACACGACCTAAGGGTTTTGGTTGGACTGAAGTCCAACGTCCGCGATGAGTGGGGTTGGGGCGTCGGCAGGATGCGGCCGCTCCGTCATGAAGGGGTTCTTTGGGGGGATCGCGTTGGGGAGGGCCGAAATGGGATGAAGTTGGGGTTTGGGTTGTGGAAAGCGGCCAAATTTCTTTGTCAATCCGGTAAATAGAGGGTGTTTGGTTGCTCGGGCTTTGGGTATGCTAGATTGAGTAGCTCCAAAAATGAAGAAATCAAAATCCCTGTCTCTACTCCTTTCGTTGCTATTTAGCGTGGCCTTGACTGGGTCCGTAATGCTTCACGGGCAGACGAAACCGAATGTAATCCTCGTGATGCCCGACGACCAGGGCTATGGGGATTTGTCCTGCCTGGGAAATCCGATTCTAAAAACGGCGGCCTTGGACGCGCTCTACCATGAGAGCACGCGGTTTACCGATTATCATGTGAGCCCGACTTGTTCGCCGACGCGTGGGGCCTTGCTGAGCGGGCACTACACCAATCGGGCGGGACCTTGGCATACGATCATGGGGCGTTCCATGCTGCGGCTCAGCGCTCTTACGATGGGCGAAGTGTTCGAGGATAGTGGATACGCGACGGGGATGTTCGGCAAGTGGCATTTAGGAGATGCCTATCCCTATCGGGCGGAGGACCGGGGGTTCCAGGATGTGGTGAGGCATGCAGGCGGAGGCGTCGGGCAGACGCCGGATTTTTGGGACAATTCCTATTTCGACGATACCTATTTCCGCAATGGCGAGCCCGAGAAATTCGAGGGGTATTGCACGGACGTTTTCTTTCGCGAGGCGATGCGCTTTATCGATGAGAGCGTGGCGGCTGAGAAGCCATTCTTCGCGATGATCACTCCCAATGCGCCGCACTCTCCCTTTCATTGCCCGGACGAATATTGGGAGATGTACAAGGGCAAGGGACTTTCTCCGAGGGAGGAAATCTTTTTTGGGATGATCCACAATATCGATGATAATGTGGGCGCTTTGCGGAAGCATTTGGATGAGAAGGGCGTGTCTGAAAATACGATCTTCATCTTTATGACGGATAATGGCACTGCTTCTGGCGAAAAGGTGTTTAATGACGGAATGCGCGGCAAAAAGGGATCCGCTTATGAAGGCGGTCATCGCGTGCCTTTCTTTATGCATTGGCCGGCGGGGAACTTGGACAAGGCGCGCGATATCGATACCTTGAGCGCCCACATCGATGTGCTGCCGACTTTGATGGATCTTTGCGGCTTGGAAATACCGATGGATTATAGCTTCGATGGGCGGAGCTTGGCGCCCTTGATCTACGAGAATCCGACCCCTTGGGTGGATCGAGCGATCATGACGGATTCGCAGCGGGTCGTGGACCCGATTAAGTGGAAGTCTTCAGCCACTATGACCCAGCGCTGGCGGCTGATCAATGGGAAGGAGCTCTACGATATTCAGGCGGACCCAGGGCAAAAGAACGATGTGACGAAGGAGCATCCTGAGGTGGTGGCGTCATTGCGGGCTGAATACGACAAATGGTGGGCGAGTATCTCCCCCGGTTTTGCGGTGGAAGAGCGTTTGGTGATTGGAAGCGATAAAGCGAATCCGGTCGTCTTGAACGCGCATGATTGGATCACGACGGCCCCGGTTTCTCCGTGGAATCAGTCGCATATTCGCAGGGGCGTCGAGACTGACGGCCATTGGTTGGTCGTGGTGGAAGAGGCGGGCATTTACGAGGTGGAGCTGCGCCGGTATCCGCCGGAAGTATCGATGCCGATCAACGCGGTGTTGAAGCCGGGCGACCCGGTGCCGGGATTGGAGCCCTATCGCGGTCCTGAGGGCCGGAGCATCGGAGCCCAGACTGCGGTTTTGTATGTGGGAGACTACTACGAGCAGAAGAAGGTCGGCGAAAACGACGAGGGCATTCATTTCACTCTCGAATTGAAGGAGGGTCCGACCAAATTTCGGGCAAGCTTTAAGACCGGGAAGAAGCACGAAGACGTGGTGGGGGCTTACTACGCGGTGGTAAGGCGCAGGTAGCAAGTGGATCGTTCTTAGGTCAAGAAAAGATGGAAGCCGCTGTTGGCTTCCCGAGGCATCAATCTATATAGGAGTTGGAGGTCTACTCTTCGTATAGTAAAATAGTATCAATAATTGATGGGTGTGTAAGGTATCGCTATTCCTTTGTTGGAGGAAGATGCGCGATAATTTTCCCCAACTACATAGCTTATATGAGTGAAGACAGATTAATTACCCCAACTTCAGAGAAGACTAATCCTGATCAGAAGAATCCGATTGTTCCCAAGGCCTACCGCTTACCCTTTATTCTAACGACGTGCTGCTTCGCGCTTTGGGGGTTTGCTAATGACTTTACCAATCCTCTGGTGAAGGTCTTTGAGCAGATTTTCATCATCGGCACTTCAGAGGCTTCTTGGCTGCAGTTCGCGTTTTATACCGGTTACTTTTGCATGGCGATTCCGGCGGCCTTTTTCATTCGAAAATACTCTTATAAGGCGGCGATTATTTTGGGACTGACGCTTTACGGAGTGGGGGCTCTGATCACTATTCCCGCGAGTTTAACGGCGACGTTTTGGGTGTTCTGTTTAGCCTCCTACGTGATCACTTATGGATTGGCGTTTTTGGAGACCTCGTGCAACCCGTACATTTTAGCGATGGGTCCGCCGGAGACGGCGACGCAACGCTTGAATCTGGCTCAGGCTTTTAATCCGATCGGCTCGTTGACGGGCATGGCGGTGGCGACCTTTCTCTTGGCGCCGAATCTTCAGGTGGGAGATTTTCGCGCGGAGTTGGGGGCGAACAATCCGGAGTATACTCAATATTTGTTGGCCGATGAGCAGCGTTTGCCGGAAGGCGCGAGCTTGCAGGGCGACCAGGTGTTGCTGCGGGACGGGAACACGGTTTCTTTTTATTCCGAGGGCGTTCCCGTCTTTGCCGATGAGCTGCCGGGGGCTTTAGATGGAGCGATGCCCAACGCTTTGAAGGCGATGCGGGCGAATGCGCCCGAGGCTTTCGGCGAGCTGCAGCAGACCGATCTGGGATTTGTGCGATTGCCGTATATGGTGATCGCTGGAGTGGTGATCACGTTTCTGGTGATTTTCGCTGTATCCAAATTACCCTTATTCAAAAGAGAAGAAAAGGATGCGCCTTTTATGGAGGTGACCCTTCATTTGTTTAAGAAGGCGAATTTTCGCGAGGGGGTGCTGGCGCAGTGCTTTTATGTGGGCGCTCAGATCATGTGCTGGACCTTCATTATCCACTATGGGATGGAGCAGGTCGGCTTGGATCTAGCGACCGCTCAGAAGTGGAATATCGCTGCGATGATTATCTTTTTGACGAGCCGCTTTATTTGCACGTTTTTACTTCGCTTCATTAGCCCAGGGAAGCTGCTTTTCGTATTCGCGTTGGGAGGTTTCGCTTGTACGGCGGGAGCGATTTATTTGCCGGGGCAAACTGGCTTGGCGTGCTTAGTGGGCATCTCGGCGTGCATGTCGTTGATGTTTCCTACGATTTATGGAATTGCGC
>JBCCZW010000530.1:0-3612 GCA_039186805.1 Verrucomicrobiota bacterium | reverse complement strand
GGGGTCCGGCCGGAGATTTACGCGAACAATGATTGCGTGGCGATCACGTTGGAAGAAGCGATTGGGGCAAATGATGTACTTGACCTGTTGCGTAGTGAAAATGTGGAGTCGTATTTGAGGCAAAGCTTGGAGGGGTCGGGCTTTTTCGGAGCTCGGTTTCGGGAGTGCGCGGGGGCGGCTTTGTTGATCACGCGTATGCGGGCGAATCAGCGCTTGCCGCTTTGGTTGAGTCGGATGCGTTCGAAGAGTCTGTTGGATTCGGTAAAGAAGTATGACGATTTTCCTTTGCTCTTGGAGACGTGGCGTAGCTGTTTGCAGGACGAGTTCGACATGGAGTCGCTGGAGTTGGTTTTGGGGGAATTGGAGCAAGGGATTATCGAGGTGACCGACGTGCGGACGGGTGTGGCGAGTCCGTTTGCGAAGTCAGTGGCTTGGCGTCAGATCAACGACGAGTATATGTACAACTCGGACAAACCGAACGCTGATGGGAAGACAGGGTTGCGGGAGGACTTGCTGAAGAGTTTTGCCTTTAATGAGGCTTTGCGGCCGCGGGTGAATGCAGACTTGGTTGCCGCGTATGAACGAAAACGTCAGCGCTTGGAAATTGGATACGCTCCGACGGATGAGCTTGAGCTGAAGGAGTGGTTGCGAGAGCGGGTTTGGCTGAGGAGCGATGAGTGGGAGGTCCTGCTAGAGGCGGTTGGTCGAGATGGGGCGGAGTTTGACGAAGGGGCCTTAGGCTTTGCGGTGCGGGAAAAGTTGTGGACGGGAGAAGAGATCGTTTATCTGGAGGAGGAACGCGATAGGGTCTATTCGGTGGCGGAGTTTGGAGAGGCGGCAGAGTCTTTTCTGGATTGGTTGTCGTATTTCGGAGTGGTTCCGTTGAGCGACTTTCAGAAGTGGTACAGCGTAGAGCAGGAGCGTCTGGGAGCGTTTTTGGAATCGCTAGTTGACGCCCAGTCGTTGGTCATGGGGACCTTGCTGGAGGGGAGCGAGGAAGTCTATGTGTGCGATGCCGAAAATTTTGAAACGCTGCTGCGGATGCAACGGACGCGGAACAAGGCGGTTTTCGAGCCCTTGCCTGGGGCGAGCTTGATGCCGTTTTTGGCGAAGCAGCAGGGATTGATTGGAAAGGCGAAGAAGGGCGAGGACTTGGCGGAAGTTTTGGAGCGTTTCTCTGGTCTGCAGTTGAAAGCGGGACTGTGGGAAGAGGATGTATTGCCGGCGCGACTACATGCTTACCAGAGTAGTTGGTTGGATGTGTTGATGATCGAGGAGGGGCTTTGCTGGTATAGTAGCAAGCAGCGGGCGATTGGATTCGCTTTCGATGACGAGTTGGGGGATTTGCTGAATGGTGATGGAAAGAGAGAGGGATTGAATGAGAGGGAGGAGCTGGTTCTGGAGACGGTCAGGAGGGGGCGTTTCTCTTTTCAGGGCTTGCTAAGCGAGTTAGATATTTCGAGCTCGGAGCTTGATGACGTTTTGTGGAGCTTGGTTTGGAAGGGGACGATTTCGAACGATACCTTTGCGTCGGCGCGTCGGGGAGTACTGGCGGATTTCAAGTCTTTAGGGGATATCCAGGCGAAACGAGTGGAAGCCTCATCGGCGAGGAGAGCGAGGCGTGGGCGGAGCGTGAGGAGTATCGGACGGGCAATCCCGACGTATCCGGGGAACTGGTACGCTTTACCGGAGTTGTCGACAGAGAGCGATGAAATCGAGGAGCTTGAGCGTCAGAAGTACCGCGTTAGGATTCTGCTGGATCGCTATGGCGTTTTGTTTCGCGAGTTACTTCAGAAGGAGGAAACGGGTTTTCAGTGGAGAGATGTATTCAAGGCTCTGAGACTGATGGAGTTGTCGGGCGAGCTGCTGGCGGGACGTTTTTTCGAGGGCATGATGGGCTTACAGTTCATCTCGCACGAGGCCTTTCGCTCTCTTCGGGCGGGAGTGGAGAAGAAGGCAATCTATTGGCACGCGGCAGTGGATCCGGTTTCTTTATGCGGCTTGGGCTTGGAAGTTTTTAAGGGTAAGTTGCCCAAGCGTTTAGCGGCCAATCGAATGGTTTGGCGAGGCGAGGAGCTGGCGATGGTCGTTTCAAGGAATGGTAGGGAATTGCAGATTGAGGTGGAGCCGGATGATGAAGATTTGCCGGAGATCTTCGAAGTGCTGCGGCATATGCTGGGGAGGCGCGTTCAGGCGGCTGCTACGATACAGGTGGAGATAATCAATGGGGAGAGCGCCTTGCGGAGTCCGTACTTGGCGGCTTTAGAGGGGAGCTTTCGGATGCACAGAGATCACAAGAGGGTGGTTTTGGAAGCTTGAGTATTGAATGTGAAATGTTGAAGCTGGGTGAAGTTTGAGAACCACTGATGAGTACTGATAGACACTGATGATTTTGGCCCTGAAATTTGAGGATTTCAGATAATCAATGAAAACGATATTCACTGCTGAAGATAGTTCGTTGTTCTCACTGTTAAATTGTTGAGGAGTCTTGCTCCTTGGCGCTCACTTCGCTTTTCGTTTAGAACCTGAGATTATCTAATGTATTGGGGTTGGATTTTTTTGGTTTGGCTAATGCCGGAGTCGAGGATCGCATTCTGTGTGTTTGCGGTTTTGACTTTAATAGCTCTGATCGTGTTGCAGGGGCTTAAGCGAATTCCTGAAAAGGGAGCTTGGCGTTATTTATTTAGGTTCATGACTTGTGTTGGCGTTTTGCCTTTGCTCGCGAATCTGTTGCCTCTCGATTGGTTGATTCATCCTCCGCTGAGTGGGATGATTGAGATTCCTAGTGATGCGGAACTGATCTCGGTGTATAGGGTTGAGGGGGCTAGAAAGGGTAGTCCGATTGCTCGGGTTGCCTTTCGTAATCCATGGGAAGGCTTTCATCAAACTGATCGTCCTTATCCTTACCCTTGGTATAAACGACGTGGGTTTGATGAACGCATCATGCTCAGGCAATTTGGGCCGCTGCAGCCGGAATTAGAGAGTTTGGCTGTCGATTATTCACGTGGGTATAATATTTGCGTATTTGAGGACCGGGCTGAGATTCGAGCAGTCGTTATCGACAGAGTTACAGACTATGCTTCACAGTTCTACGGATTGGATCTATCATAATATGTTTTGAGTGAGAGCGACTGGGTCAAAGTATCTGAGGAAAGACATGCAAGGGGGAGTGGAGAGGATTTCTTCAGATATAGGCTGCCCATTGCGAATGGCTCTATTTTGGTATCCATATTTTTAGTATTTGGTGGTTTCGCTGTGTTTGGCAAACGGGCAACGAAGGCGTTTTCCTGTAGAGGGTTTATGGTGTTTTTTGCCAAGGCACTTCCGTTCACCATAATTGGAGCGTTTATGATTGCTTCGCTTATGTTGATTCCATTGTTGAGTTCGATTTAGGGAGAGCCTGATTTGGGTTGTATCTGGTTATCAACCACAAGAGATCACAAAATTTACTTGTTGCTGCTGAATGCGTGGTGGGAGCTGTGGGGCTTGGAGGGCGGGGTAGGTCTCATTGAAGGAGGGGGTCAGTTGTCGGGTTGTGGGGCCAAGCTGGTCGTTCGACATGCTCAGGCTTTTAGGGCTTGGCGGTCCTGGGAGGTAAGAAATGAATTTTTT
>JBCCZW010000529.1:0-3616 GCA_039186805.1 Verrucomicrobiota bacterium | reverse complement strand
TTTGTCGCTGGCGTTGGTAAAGTGGAACTGGGTAAGGACCTTATCCTGGCCGAGCGTCATGGCGGCCTCTTGAGTATTCTCTTCCCAGACCAGACCGGAGCCCAAGCTTGTTAGGGGGACGAGGGTGATAGCGATGAACGCTATCAGGATCTTTAGCGGAGATAGATTCATATTTTGGAAGGTTGAGGTTAAAACGGGAAATAGTGAAGCCTTTGTTTTGTCAGGTTAACGAATGCGAAAGCTGATCTTACGAGCGGATAGAGAAAATGTGTCAGTCAGCCTATCGCAGGCAGCTCGGAAAGCGCTTTGTGCGCTTCTGGTGGATTAACTCCTTGATAGGGGGGGAATTCTTGATTTTGTCATGTTCCCTATGACTTCATTCAAACGGCCTGATGAACGGGCTTGCGACGCGCTGCGCGCCATTTCTTTCGAAGCGAATTTCGCTCCCAACGCGACGGGATCGGTTTTGGTAAGCTTCGGAAACACGAAGGTGATTTGCGGAGCTTCTCTGGAAGCGAAGGTGCCGGGTTGGATGCGGGCTCAGAAAGTCGAGGGCGGTTGGTTAACGGCGGAGTATTCAATGCTTCCTTACAGCACGCACGATCGCAAGCAGCGCGACTCCTCTCGCGGCAAGCTGGATGGGCGTTCGGTGGAGATTCAGCGCTTGATCGGTCGCTCTTTGCGGGCGGTGATTGATCTAAAGAAGTTGCCTGGTCATACCTTATGGGTGGATTGCGATGTGTTGCAGGCGGATGGGGGCACCCGCACGGCGTCGATTACGGGAGCGTTTTTAGCGGCCCGGCTTGCAGTTCAGGCGAAGATCGACGAGGGCGTGTTGAATGAGAATCCATTTAGCGATTCGGTGGCGGCGATTAGCGTGGGTATTTATGAAGGCGAGCCGGTGCTGGATTTGCCGTATTTGGAGGACAAGGATGCGAGCGTAGATTTCAACGTAGTGATGACGGGCCAAGGCCAATACGTTGAGGTTCAAGGTACAGGAGAGGAGGCGACGTTTTCCGAGGAGGAGTTGGCCCAGCTTTTGACCCTCGCAAAAAAGGGGTGTAAGGAAATTTCGGCAATGCAGGCATCGTTTTTAACCCAGCAACTCTTGGCGAAAATCTAGCTATGATTTCGCTGATTTCTAATAATTGTAGGCCGGGGCGATGACCCGGCAAAGATGATGTAAGAAGCCGGGTCGGCGTCCCGGCCTACAAGTTTATACTTTCACACACATTCTAGCTCCAAACTGAGCCAACCATGAATATCCACGAATATCAGGCCAAACAACTATTTGAAAAGTACGGCATCCCCTGCCCGAAAGGCGCTGCGACTAGCTCGAAGGAAGAATTCGAGTCATGTATCGACAGCCTCGGCGAGGGATTGATCGTAGTAAAATCGCAGATCCACGCTGGGGGTCGCGGTAAGGGAACGTTTAAAGACGGTTTCCAAGGCGGCGTTAAGCTGGCGAAGACGAAGGAGGAAGCTCTAGAGTACGCCAACAAGATGATGAACAACACGCTGGTGACCGTGCAAACGGGCCCTGCGGGTCGCGAAGTTCAAACCGTCTACTTCACCGAAGGCGCTGATATCGTTTCCGAATACTATGTGGCGATCTTGATGGACCGCGCGACTTCCGCTCCGGTTGTGGTCGCTTCCACGGAAGGCGGCATGGACATCGAGACGGTGGCTCATGAAACGCCAGAGAAGATTTTCAAGGCTTTCATCGACCCAACGGTTGGGATGCAAGCGCACCAAGCTCGCAACATCGCTTTCAGCCTCGGATTTGAGGGCAAGCAAGCGGGCGCTTGCGCAAAGCTCCTCATGAATCTCTACAAGATGTTCTGGGACAACGACTGCGACATGGTCGAAGTTAATCCGATGATCAGCACGAAGGAGGGCGGCGTAGCGGCTCTCGACGCGAAGGTCAGCTTCGACGGGAACGCGCTCTACCGCCACCCGGACATCGTGGAGTACCGCGACTTGAACGAAGAAGACCCCAAGGAAATCGAGGCTTCGAAGTTCGATCTCAACTACATCGCGCTCGACGGCAACATCGCTTGCTTAGTCAACGGCGCGGGCCTCGCGATGGCTACGATGGACATTATTAACCACTGCGGCGGCCAAGCGGCTAACTTTCTTGACGTAGGAGGTGGGGCGACTGCGGAGCAGGTGACGGCGGCTTTTAAGATCATCTTGAGCGACCCCAACGTGGAAGGCATTTTGGTCAACATCTTTGGCGGCATCATGCAGTGCGACGTGATCGCGGAAGGCGTGATCGCGGCAGCGAAGGCGGTTAGCCTCGACAAGCCATTGGTGGTTCGCCTCGAAGGCACGAATGTGGAAGCCGGCAAGAAGTTGCTTGCGGAAAGCGGAATTGAGATCACTTCAGCGGACAGCTTGTCCGACGCGGCTCAGAAGATCGTCGACATCGTCGCGGCCAAGTAACCCAAACGTAGTTAGGAATTTAATACAATGAGCGTTCTCGTAAACAAAGACACACGCGTAGTATTTACAGGCATCACCGGCAAGTCTGGCGGATTTCATGCGAAGCAATGCATGGACTACGGCACTCAAGTGGTAGCTGGAGTGACTCCAGGCAAGGGCGGCCAGCTCTTCGAAGACAAGGTACCCGTATTCAATACAGTTAAGGATTCAGTGGCCAATGAAGGCGCGAACACGGCTTGCGTATTCGTACCGCCCCCGTTTGCGGCTGACTCGATCCTCGAGTGTTTGGATGCTGGTATCGAATTGATCATCGCGATCACGGAAGGCATTCCGGTTAAGGACATGGCTTTGGTGAAGAAGAAGCTTCTCGAAAGCAACGCGCGTTTGATCGGTCCCAATTGCCCAGGCGTTATCACTCCAGGCGAGTGTAAGATCGGCATCATGCCAGGTTATATCCACAAACCGGGTACAGTCGGTATCGTTTCCCGTTCCGGTACTTTGACCTACGAAGCGGTATGGCAAGTGACTAGCCTCGGTTATGGCCAATCGACTTGTATCGGTATCGGCGGCGACCCCATCAATGGCACAAACCACACGGACGCGATCAAGATGTTCAATGAAGACCCCGATACGGAAGCGATCGTAATGATCGGCGAAATCGGTGGCGATGCTGAAGAAAACGCAGCGGCCTACATCAAGGAGCACGTAAAGAAGCCAGTGGCAGGATTCATTGCAGGCACGACAGCCCCTCCGGGCCGCCGCATGGGTCACGCCGGCGCGATTGTATCCGGCGGAAGCGGTACAGCGGAAGCGAAGATCGCCGCCATGGAAGACGCTGGGATCGTCGTAGCGAAAACTCCAAGCGATATGGGCACGGCGCTGCTCGAAGCTTGGGGCAAGTAAGCTGCTCAGTTGAACTTAGTTTAGATTTAGAAAGCCGGATCCGCGAGGGTCCGGCTTTTTGCGTAGTTAAAGAGTGGTTACCGAGTTGTGAGGGAGGCGGCCATCAGAGGGTTAGGCTGGGCTTGGAGTTGCCTTACGATGATTGAGTTACCAACTTCATTTGCCAAACGCGTTCCGCCTCTGTATTAAAGATGTCGACTTCGACCGGGTGACGATTGCGGTTCGTGGAGGCAAAAGCGGCAAAGACCGCCAGACGATCTTCGCTAAA
>JBCCZW010000528.1:0-3616 GCA_039186805.1 Verrucomicrobiota bacterium | reverse complement strand
CCCACGACATAAGGCCTTCCTCATAGCCCATTGCAGTCTCTAAGAATAGAAATCGAGTTCACTAAAATGTCCGAAGACCAACAGGTAAATCCCTACAACTAGAACCAAAGCGCCCCTTCAGCCAAAGGACGCGCCACCTGAGCAGCGATCCGCATAGGCCCTCGAGGCAATTCGATATCAGGCTTCACCCAACGCTCCCTCCGTCTTCGTAGTTCGTCTGCCGATACTTCCAAAAACAGGGTCTCAGAATCGCCGTCAAGAGATACCATATCGCCCTCTTGAATCAGAGCGATTGTCCCGCCGCGCCAGGCCTCCGGCTCCACATGAACCACCAAAGTACCTCTCGACACTCCAGACAAACGTCCATCTGTCACCACCGCGATCTTCGCATCGCTTCCCATGCCGCTCAAAGCCGCAGTCAAACGGAGTAACTCCGGGCAACCCACCGAAACGCCTTGATAGCGCAGCACCACAATATCTCCTTCCTGTATCTCTCCTTTCAATACAGCTTCGACAGCTATGTCCTCGAAGTCGAAAACCCGAGTGGGTCCTCTCAGCTTTCTTTGACCCGCATTTAGTTTGAATACGCACCCTCCCGCCGCAATACTCGCTTGACTCTCATCGGACTCATCCCCCCTCGCTACGCATAGAGACGATTTCGCTTTAACCGGCGTATCCAAAGATCGGATTACATCCGTTTCCGGATTCGCGAACCGAGGCCCCTCCACTACGCCGACGATCTCTTTCAAGGTCCTTCCCTCAACCGACAAAGCCGCTCCATCCAATAACCCACTTTCAACCATATACTTCGCCAGCGGCAATACCCCTCCCTCTTTCTCGTACAAATCCACCATAACGAAACGTCCCGCCGGCATCAGATTCAACAAGACCGGCGTATCCGACTTCTCGCGAATATCCTCCAATCCGAACTTCAATCCAAACCCTTCCGCTATCGCTGGCAAATGGATCACCGCATTCGTGCTGCCTCCGATCGCATGCAGCATGACGCTGGCGTTCCTAAAAGATCGCTCATCTACCAAATCTCCAAGCGATTGTCCTCTCGAAATCATTCCCAGCAAAAGCCCTGCCCCCTTTCTCATCTCTGCGAGCTTTTCCTCAAGGATAGTCTTGTGATCCGTATCCATCGCAGGAGTACTAGCGCTGGAAAACACGGCGAGCCCGAGCGTGGACGCCAATACGGCCATCGTATTCGATGTCGCCATTACCCCACACCCTCCGGGCGACGGCAAGGAGCGCAACAGAATGTCGTCATGCTCTTTCTCGTCGATCTTCTCCGCCGCCAGCATCCCCGCAGCCTCATTCGCCGTCTCGATCTGAAGCGAACGTCCACTGAGCGAGCAGCCCGCCCGTATCGTCCCGCCATGAACTAAAACGACCGGCAAGTCCTTCAACCAGGAAGCGGCTAACATCCCGCCAGCGACCGTCTTGTCGCAGCCCGTAATAATAATCACCGCATCCGCCCGGTTGATCTCTACCTGCTGCACAATTGAACAGGCAAAAATCTCCCGAGAAAAAAGAGAGTAGCCCATCGATGAAAGCCGCGGTTCCTCCGCATAAGAGTGCCCCATCGAGATAGCATCCGTAACCGCCGCCACCGGCTCTATCGCCGCGACAATCCCTCCCTTTTCCCACATAAAAGCCGCCGCTTCCTCGGCCAAACGCCGATGATGCAAGTTGCAAAGATTCGTTTCCCCTCCCCCATGAACAACCATCACCAGAGGCTTGCTACCATCGGGCGCATAAGTCGCCTCATCTCCTCCACGAAACTCTGCCCGCACTGCCTGACGCTTCCAACCATGCCACATCGCCGCAGGGCATCCTCCAATATCCCCCATAAAATCGCTTCTCTTCTTCATAGCCAATCGATCAGGAAAACCAACACCCTCATCGAATCAATCCGCCTCAAAAGGCCAAGCCCTTCCCCCGTTTCCCGTAAAACGCGAAAAGCTACGCAACCCATTCCCGAATGCAGACCCCCTCTTATTCACCATCTTCTATCTTCATCCTCCATCTTCTATCCCCCCAAGATTCTAGCAAATAGAAACAGAGCGAAAAACCACCTAGAATCCCACCCCTCAATCTACCGCAAAAAAAGATCAGCCAACGCCGGCCCTTCATAAAATCTCCCCGATCTTAGTGCCCTCTGGGCGCGGCATAGCTGACAGCGGCCCCGGTTCGTGGACCATAAATCTAGTCGCAGTATTTACCCATATCATACAGATTCGGATCCTTGCGAGGTCCCATCATCTTTCGACGCAACTTGCGGATCTTCGCCGCCGTCGAGTTTCCCTCATCCCCACCCTCGCCTAACTCGTCACCCATTCCGTCTTCGTCACCCATCACGTCGCCATACTCTTCTTCCAGCTTCTCCGGATCCTCGCCCGCTTCCAATCTCTTTACCATCTCCTCCATCTCGCCTGGCAGCTTTTCGCCCGTCAGCTCCGCCATCTTGCGCATCACATGCCCCATCTGCTTCGGATCGGGATTGTCCTCGTCAAATCCCGCTAGATCTCGCTCCATTTCGGCCATGATCTTATCCATCTTCGCGTCATCCATGTCGTCCATCGGACCTTCCTCCGACGGCTCCTTGGCGTTACCGATAAACGCGAAATTCGAAATCCGCTTCTCCATTTTGAACTCCGGATTTTCAGGGCAACGCGGCGTCTTGTCGCCATAGCTCAGCGACTTAGCCAAAAAGGAATAAACTTTGTTCGTGTCAGGGCTATAGAACTCGTAAATCGGCATAACCCACCCTCCAAATAATTTGAAAGCTGTTGGCAATCGAAAAAACAGGTCTAGCAAGGCAATCTCACCCGGAAAACAGTGCCGCCCTCGGGCCTATTGCCCGCAATAATCTTACCGCCGTGCTTCCTCGCAATCTCATCGGATATAGACAATCCCAAGCCAAGACCAAAGGAACCACTCGTGTTCTTAGTCGTATAATTCGGTTTGAAAATCGTCTGCAGTTTATCCTCATCAATCCCCGACCCCGAATCTTGGATACGCACCTCGATGTAGCCATCTATCTTATCGCAACTCACCCAGATTTTTCTGCCCTCCTCAGTCGCGTCCATCGCATTCACTAGCAAGTTGGTCCAGACTTGATTCATTTCACCAACATTGCAGGAAATCTGCGGCAACTCTTTGAGGTCCAGCGACACCTCGTAACGCTTCAATCGATTATTCAGCACCGTTAGAGTATCCCCTATCCCCTCGCGCAGATCGACCGTTACCCAAATATCGCCGGTCTGCTTGCCATAGTTCTTCAAGCCTATCACCAGTTTTTCGATACGCCCGCCCGCAATACGAACGCTTCTCAAAAACATACCTACATTGAACGCCTCCAAAACCATTTGACGCCCCTCGCCGCTCGAAGCTTCCTCCCAAATTTCAAAAGCGATTTCAGTCATTTGCGATAACTTCCTAATGAAACTGCGCTTGAAATCCGGATACTTGCCCTTCAACGCTTCCATGCGATCGCCTAGTTAATAAAACTCTTTTTTGCTGCTCCGCAGACAGAGCTTTAAATGTATGGGCAGATGAGTAAATCCCACGCAACGAAGGGCGTGGGAGTGTAAGCAAAACTAAAACTGAT
>JBCCZW010000527.1:0-3617 GCA_039186805.1 Verrucomicrobiota bacterium | reverse complement strand
GCAGGTAATGAAACCCGTTCTGGATTGGCGTGTGAATCACACGAAATGGGTAGTCCTACGCTGGCCTACGCCCGCAATGGCGCAGCAGGCAATGATGAGTACGGAAGCCTTCGAGGACTTCTTCTTCAGCGTTTGCAATCTCGACTACTCGAAGATGATTCCCGGAAGCGACGCCTTGGGGAAGCTCATGAGTAAAACTGACAAGGTGGAAATAAAGGGGAACGGTACCGATCTAACTTTTTCAATGAAGGGGATCGATGGAATCCCCTGCGTGGGCGAGCATAACATCCCCGACGGTGAAGTCTTTTCCTGCCCGGTTCGCGATAGCGTTGAAGGCGTGATCCAGTATAACGCTCCAACAGTGTACCAAGGCGTATCCTTTGATGATGTCCGACTGGAATTCGAAAAAGGAAAAATCGTCAAAGCGACCGCAAACAATACGCAACGCCTAAATGAGATTCTGGACTCCGATCCAGGAGCTCGCTTCATCGGGGAATTCGCGATCGCATTCAATCCTTATATCAACGAGCCCATGCGCGACATTCTCTTCGATGAGAAGATTGCGGGCTCATTCCATTTTACGCCTGGTCAGGCCTATGAAGATGCCGATAACGGCAACAAGTCTCAAGTGCACTGGGATATGGTTTGTATCCAGCGAGAAGACTACGGAGGCGGGGAGATACATTTTGATGGAAAGCTCGTTAGAAAAGATGGCTTGTTCGTTCTCGACGAATTGAAGTCTCTCAATCCTGAAGCGTTGCTGAAATAGGACTTTCGAAGAATGTCCGTTACGGATCTATCCACCATTGAGCGATTCGTTCGCTCTATTCCCAAAACTGAAACGCATCTCCATCTTGAAGGAGCGCTGCCGTACCAGCTGCTGCATGAACTCGACCCCGAGCGCTTTCCCATCAATCCCGAGTTTCGCCAAAATGGATACAAGTATCCTAATTTCACATACTTCGAGGATCTGCTCATAGAGCACGCAGTCGCCTGGTACAATTCCGCCGAACGCTACCATCAAGCAGCCAAGGCGATTTTCACCGACTTGCTCAATCGCAACGTGCGGTATTTAGAAACAAGCGTCCACCTCGCCAATGCGGAATTCATGGGCTTCGATCCCCGAGAGTTTGGACCGGCAATCAAAGATGCCGTTCCTGAGGGAATGGAGGTCCGCCTGATCGCCGCATTCACTCGCGACGGCAATTCCGAGTTCATGAAACCGGTCATCGATTCCCTCCACACTTGGGAGGAAATTGACGGTATAGACATGCATGGGAAGGAATGGCTAGACCTCGAAGACTGGGCTCTTCCGCTGTGGAAACGATGCAAGGACGCGGGCAAAATAGTGAAGGCTCACGCAGGGGAATTCGGCGGTCCTGAAAAGATCTACGAAGCCCTCGATCAATTGGGCGTCGATCGCATTCAGCATGGCGTCCGCGCGATCGAAGATGCAGACCTCGTGGATCGTCTGGCTTCGGAGCGAATCGTCTTGGACGTATGTCCTTTAAGCAATGAAAAGCTCCAAGTCTTCCCATCCTTGGAGGAGCATTCGCTCAAATCTCTCATTGATGCGGGCGTGATTTGCACCATCAATACCGACGACCCTCTTTGTTTCGCGAATACGATTGAGGATGAATACATGGCGCTGGCATCTCGATTGGATTTCTCGTTGAGCGACCTCGCCGAGATTGCAAAAAATGGCTTTCGACATGCTCGAATGAGCGATGAATCCAAAAGCGAATTTATCCAGAAAATAGATACGGAGCTCAAGCTTGTCTGAGGAAAAAGTAGAGTGGATCGTCCCGGAAGGGGTCTATAAAACGCGAGCGGACAAGCTCCTGAGCGACGCCTTCGAAGGAATCAGTCGCGCTGACTTTCATCGAGCATTCGATGCCAACCGCGTCGCTTGCGATGGCAAGCCCATCCCGAAAAACCGCAAAGTTTCAGAAGGTTCCGTGATCGTATTCACTATGCCGGAAGTGGAAGAGTGCGATATGACTCCAGTCGATCTGGAGCTAGATGTGGTGCACGAAGACGAGCACATGATCGTTGTCAATAAGCCCGTCGGTTTGGTCGTGCATCCGGGCGCCGGACAAGCTGAAGCCACCTTAGCGCACGGCTTGCTTTTCCACTGCAAAGGTCAATTGAGCGGCATCGGCGGCGTCGAGCGTCCGGGTATCGTTCATCGTCTGGATCGCGAGACATCGGGATTGATTATGGCCGCGAAGACCGATCAAGCTCATCGAGCCTTAAGCGAGTTATTTCAATCGAGAAACATTCGCAAAGAGTATGCCGCTTTGGTTACTGGTAAACCGGACTTGTTGAGCGGTTCAGTTATCCAAAATATCGAACGGCACCCCACGCAGCGGCACAAGATGCGGGCGTGCAAGGAGGATTCTGGACGTTTCGCTCACACAGACTGGAAGTTTATTAAGCCCTTTGATGGCTACTCGCTTGTTCATTGCCGTATCCACACGGGCCGTACGCATCAAATCCGAGTGCATATGAACTATTTGAAGCATCCGATCCTAGGAGATCCGACTTATGGATACAGGAAGCAATACGGGATCCCGATCGATCCGCCTCGCGTGATGCTGCATAGCAAGTTCCTCGAGTTCATGCACCCGATCACAAATGAGCGCCTGGAGCTAGAGGCAAAAGAACCGGAGGATTTTCGACCGTTCCTGGAAAGAGCAATCGACTAATAGGAAAGACCGGGATGGCGGAACTCATGAAAGACGCGTTCGATGCGTCGCATATCAACGCGCTGAGCAAGGAGATTGCGAAAGTCCACAAGGACTTTCCCGCGAAGCGTTTCAAAAAACTAACCACCTCAGGACGCGATTGGAAGGCTCTTGAGATGAAGGAGAGAATGCGCCGGATTAGCGATTCTCTCGCCGAATGCTTGCCGGATGATTATGAAAAAGCGGTGACAGTCTTAGTTGCCGCTTGCAGGCCTTTCTCCGGGCTCCAGGCGCTCGTGTTTCCCGATTTTGTGGAGGTTTATGGCCGCAAATATTGGAAGACATCCATGAAGGCTTTGGCCGTTTTTACTGAACTGTGTTCGTCGGAATTCGGAATTAGACCTTTCATAGAACAGGACCCTGACCTCGCTTTTCGTCAGTTGAAGTTATGGTCTGAATCTGAAAATGAACACCTCAGGCGGCTAGCGAGCGAAGGGTGTCGTCCCTTTCTTCCCTGGGGTAATAGGATTGCCTGGCTTAATGAAAATCCAGATCGGATCATCCAGATTCTGGATACGCTTAAGGCTGATCGAAGCCTTTACGTTCGCAAGAGTGTCGCTAACAACCTAAACGATCTGAGCAAAATCGACGCAGATAAAGTTTTGGTTCTAGCTGAGTCTTGGAGGGGCGCTTGCGAAGAGACGAACTGGATCGTCAAGCATGCTTTAAGGACCTTACTGAAGAAAGCTGAGCCGAGAGCCTTGGCCCTTTTCGACTACAGAGATCCCGCGGACTTCTTGCTTAAGGGCTTCAGGATTCGCCAGAAGACTATCTCGATTGGCGACGAGATTCAGTTTGGATTTTGTTTAGAGTCGCGCAGCGGCCCCCTTGGTAAATTGCGAATTGAGTACGTTATCGCTTACGTTAAGG
>JBCCZW010000526.1:0-3627 GCA_039186805.1 Verrucomicrobiota bacterium | reverse complement strand
GTTCGAACGTTGTCGGTCATACTGTCGACGCGGCCGATATAGACTCAGTAGTGGCTTTTGTTTCAAAGCACGAACGAGTAGACCATCTGTTTTTCACCGCAGCGTCCGGCGAGTTGGGCACTTTCGAAAATCAGACGATTTCCGAAGCAAAACTCTACTTTGAAAGATATTTTTGGGGTTCCTACGCGGCGGCTCGGACGGCGCTTCCGCTCATGCCAGAGCAGGGATCTATCACGTTCCTGAGTGGAGGATATGCGGTTCGTCCCCAAGCTGGACGAACAATGGTTGCAGTCGCGCAGTCGGCAATCGAAGGGCTAATGCGGGCGTTGGCGGTTGAGCTAGCCCCGATCCGCGTCAACGTTATCTCGCCCGGTTTGATCGACACCCCGCTGTGGGGTGGAATGGACGAAGCAACACGTAACGAACTTTTCAATACAGAAGCGCAGCGACTGCCGGCCAGACGCATCGGCCAGCCTTCCGATGTCGGCCAAGCCTTTCTTTATTTAGCCACCCAAGGCTATACCACCGGGACGGTTCTGTCCCTTAATGGCGGCTGGAATCTGGTCTAGCGCAAACCTGACGGAAACGCCTCGCTTTCGTTTAAACCATCATTCTGTCGACAGGATCCATTTATACAGACCAAAACGCAGACAACTTAAACAATGAACTTCATACGATTCTATACAGTTCTCAAAACACTTCCTACTGGCGATTCAATTGTCCGTGGATACATCCGACGACGGTTTCTTTGGCTATTGCAGCTATCGGTCATCTTTCAGGGATATGCGGTTGCCGCAAGTGAAGAGCTACCGACCGTTCATCGTTTCTCGCGCCCTGGAATTGGCTCCGTTAATAGCTTTGTCATTGAAGGCAGAAAGGGGCTCGTCGTAATCGACGCCCAGCGATCCCTTTCGCTGGGTCGGGCGTTGGCAGAAGAAACGAGGGAAAGAGATAAACCTCTTTTAGCGATCCTTATAACGCATCCCCATCCGGACCATTTTGGAGGACTGAACTCGGTGCTCGATGAATTTCCAGGAACGCCTGTTTATGCGTCCCAGCTCACGCGAGAAGAAATGCGTACCGATGGGAATGGTTTTATGGCGGCTACTCGTCGGGCCCTCCCGAATGATACTCCCGATGTTTTCTCGTTGCCCGACCATACCTTTGAGGACGGCGACGTTCTCGTCTTTGCCGATTTGACTTTAAATGTCCATGAGATCGGACCTGGCGAATCGAAATCCATGAGTATGTTTTATCTCCCCGAGATTGGAACGCTTTTCACGGGCGACCTTATCTCATATCGCATGACCGGCTTCCTATTGGAGGGCCGTCTGGATGCTTGGCTACAACAACTAGCTGAACTGAGAATCGAATACTCCCGAACTTCGCCTCGGATCATGCCCGGGCATGGCGAGCCAGGTGAGTTCGATACATTGCTTAATTGGCAGACGGCATACCTTTCCACTTTGTCGACGCTGATCGTTGAGGCAAAAGACGATCAGGTTATGGATGAAAAGGAAATAGAGCGGATAAAAGAGATCATGGACACCGCTTTTCCGGGGCTTCTTCCCGTTGCAGCGATCCCTGATCTTATGGAAATGAACTTACGAACTTTCTCGAAGTAAGTGTACTCTATAAAATCTCATGAGATTTCGCGGGCAATCGGTCTCCGGCGTCTGTTGCCTGTTCTGTGGAGGGCGCTGGAATGCTGGACGATGAATAGCTGGAATTTTCAAAGAAGTTAGCAACATTTTTCAATACGCGGAAGTCGTTTTCCTCTATTTTGGGATTCCGCAGTGCACTAGCTCTTTGATGAATTAAACCGAACATAAAACAAAGTGAAGTCTATATGAAGTACTATACACTAGGAAATACTGGCTTGAAAGTCAGCCGCTTGGCTCTCGGAACTATGACATTTGGAGATGACTGGGGTTGGGGCGCGGAAGAGAGATCGTCTCGCCAGATTTTCGATAAGTATTTGGAATCTGGGGGCAATTTTATTGATACAGCTGATCTCTATACAAACGGCAATAGCGAGCGAATGCTTGGCCAGTTTGTAAGAGAAAGCGGAACGCGGGACAAAGTGGCGATCTGCACTAAGTTTTCCTACAACGGGGAACCTGGAAATCCGAATGCCGGGGGCAATGGGCGTAAAAACATTATGCGAGCTGTCGAGAGCTCTCTCGAGAGACTGGGGACCGATTATATTGACCTATATATGCTTCATACTTGGGATCGCGTGACCCCGGCGGAGGAGGTAATGCGAACCATGGACGATTTGGTGTCGTCCGGCAAGGTGCGGTATATAGGACTGTCGGACGTTCCTGCTTGGTATGCCGCTCGCGCTCAGAGCATTGCGGAAATGCGAGGTTACGAAAAGCTATCGTCCTTACAGCTTGAATACTCTTTGACCGAAAGGAATATAGAGCACGAATTTGTATCGCTTGGGCAGGAAATGGGGATGGGAATTATGGTTTGGTCTCCGCTTGCCAGTGGCTTGCTTTCTGGAAAGTACAAGCCGAGCGAAGGAGGCATAGACGGTGAAGGTCGATTGGCGACCGTTCAGGGCGCGGGCAATCCCGCTTTCGAGAAGTTTACCGAGAAGAACTTTCGAATTGTCGCGGAACTGGAAGAAGTGTCGAAAGAGCTCGGCCGTTCTATGGCGCAGGTCGCGTTGAATTGGGTAGTCAATCGGCCCACGATTGCGTCGGTCTTGGTGGGGGCGACGAAGCTCTCTCAGCTTGAGGATAACCTTGGAGCCTTGGACTTTGAAATACCGAGCGCCCTCGAGGCGCGATTAAATGCTGCGAGCGAGCCGGTGACGCCGTTTCCTTACGGCTTCTTTACTGACGCTCTTCAAGGTATGATTACGGGTGGCGCGACCGTCGGCGATAAGCCTGATCGTTACCGTCAGCCTGTGTTAATTGAGGGGTCTGGAGCTGGAGTGAATGCTGAGGATTAGACTTTGGACAGGAGAGCGGTTTTATCGGCTACTGCGCGGCAGTTGCCGTTCGTTGGCGGCAGTTTCGCGTTTTTTTTGGAGTTTTCGCGGAACTGCCGCCTCTGTTTCGCTTCTACCGGCAAAGGGCGATATATTGTCCCGGCGTCATTCGATAGATAGTTTTAAATGCTCTCGTGAAATGAGCTTGATCGGCGAAACCGGCTGTATAGGCGGCGTCGATACAACTGCTTCCTCTTTCCAGAATCTGCTTGCCGTGGATTATTCGGAGGCGGCGTAGATACGCGTGCGGGGTGATTCCGGTACTTTCCTTGAAGGCTCGTAAAAAGTGATACTGGCTTAGGCCGGTAACATCGGCGATGTCCTTGAGACTGAGTGGTTCGAGGAACTGACTGTGCAGATATTCTACAGCGCGTTTGAGACGATTCTTATCTAGAGTGTGCTTGGCGGGATCTTTATCAGAAATGCTTAAGGCGCTCAGTCGCCAAAGCCTATCGATTAGTAGGGTGATTAGAGAATCTTTGTGTAGTGTATCGGAGTGACGCGCTTTCCAGAGCAGGGTGACTAGCGCTTCAACGTGATAGTCGTATCGCATGCCCTCGTGAACACGGCCGAGGTGGGATATTTCACGCCCTGTTTGCTGGCTAATATCGTTTGCTAAGCGCTGC
>JBCCZW010000525.1:0-3649 GCA_039186805.1 Verrucomicrobiota bacterium | reverse complement strand
TTCCACCTTGTTCACGATCTTGCCGATTACCTTATCGAGGTACTCTACCATCGCGACGAAATTCTCCTTCTTCTTTGCGGCATCTTTGGGCTGCTTGTTTCCATCATCAAGTCGAGAGCCAGTGCCGATCGTGTCGGGAGTTGGGACGAAGGGATCATGCACGAGGTTTGCCGGATAGTAGGCGAAAAAGGGCTGATCCTGGTTGCGTTCGATGAAGTCGCAGACGAAGTCTGACATGATGTCGGGACCGTAGAGGCCCTCGTTTTCTTCTTTGGTGATGAAAACGCCGTTCTTCTCGATCGGCGGGCTCCAGAATCTCTCGCCGCCGCGCCCTTGATTCGCCTTTCCTTCGGTGAGCTGCCAGAGGCAGTATTCGTCGAATCCGGCCTTGAAGGGACGCGTGTTGTCGAGATGCCCGCCGGGCTGATGATAGAGGCCGTTGAGCTGCCACTTGCCGGCGATAGCCGTCCTGTATCCCGCTTCCTTCAGAAGGTGGGCGAATGTCTTGTCTTTGGGATCGAGGTAGCCGAAGTAGGTGTAGTTGCGGAAATTATACTGCCCGGTCATCAGTTTGACCCGAGAAGGGGTGCAGATCGGAGTCGAGTAGCAGTTGTCGAAACGAATGCCCTCCGCAGCGAGCTTGTCGATGTTCGGAGTCTTGTAATCTTCGCCGCCGTAGCAGCCGAAGCACTCCCAGCTGACGTCGTCCGCCATGATTAGGACGATGTTGGGCAAGCGGTCTTGGGCAGCGGCGCAATCTGCAGTGAACGCGACTGACAAGATCGCCAAAGCTCGGAAAAAGAGGGTAGAAAACGGGTCTAAAAACGAGGGCATAACTTCTGGATGATTTCGCATTGCTTGCCTGCGTATCTTATTTACGGACGAAACATTGAGAGCGAGCGGGTTACAAGGCTGCTCGCGATCACTTGTCGGGGTTCGCTTTCGCTTTTCAATGCTCGGAATTAGGAACGGTTGCATAAAAGGGGAAATAGGAGGCTAGCTTCGCCTCGCGCTCCCAGAAATGAAATTAAAGCCTTTCAGATTAACCCTCCTCATCACGCTTATCGCCTCGAGCTTCGCTGCTTCTTCAGGAGCCCAAGAAAAGCCAAATGTAATCGTGATCATCGCCGACGATATTGGATATGCCGACGTCGGCTTTCACGACATTGTGGCCGACGGAGTGGAAACTCCGAATCTGGATCGTTTAGCTGCATCTGGAGTGACATTCCTCAACGGCTATGCGTCGTCGCCAATTTGCAGCAACTCGCGACTGGCGCTTTCGACGGGCAGATACCAGCATCGGTGGGGAGCCTATTACTACGGTCAAGGCGGACTCCCTACGACAGAGCATACCATTGCCGAAATGATGCGAGAGGCTGGTTATCGTACGATGAAGGTGGGCAAGACTCACTTGAACAGAGGTCCGAAGAGCGAACCCCTAAAGCACGGCTTCGATCGCTACTTGGGCTTCAAACATCATTCGTGGGATTTCAACATGCTGAGCGAGAAGGACGTCGAAGCCTACGAGCGGAAGCAGGAAGGAAGTCACAAAAGGGCCACCCAGGCCCCTTTCGGCCCTTTGACTCGCGATGATGGGAAACTGGAGTCCTTTGAGGATACGACGACAACCGAGGTCTTTGGGAAGGAGTCCGTAGAGTTCATTGAGGAAGAGAGCAGCAAGCCCTTCTACCTGCAGTTGGAGTTTAATGCTGTGCACACGCCGCTTATCCGGGCGCCAGAAAAGTACAGGGCGAAATATGGGATTCCGGAGCGTCCCTTCGACCGCAATGCAAAGGTCTGGGAATACCCCTTATGGGATCCCGTAGCCCAGCCCGATTTTAAGGAATGGTATGGACAAACTTGTCATCTGGAAATCACCGACCCGTACGGACGGAAGATATATCTGGCTCATCTAGAACTGATGGATGAAATGATCGGCGACATCATTGATGTATTGAAGAAGCAAGGACAATGGGAGAACACGATTATCTATTTCACGGCCGACAACGGAGGATCCGACCAATCATACGCCAATAACGGACCCCTCAACGCCTACAAGTATTGCCTGATGGACGGAGGCATCAAGGTACCGATGGTGATCTCTTGGCCGAGAGAATTCAAGGCGGGCGAAAGGATCGAAGCTCTGGTAACTCATCGCGATCTCTATGCCAGCCTATCGGAGATCACCGGTATCCCTCCCAAGAAACCCTTGGACGGCAAGAGCCTTCTCCCTTTGATCGCAGGCGATATCGAAGAGCTGCATACGGAACCTATGTATTGGGATTCTGGAAACAGGCAAAACAACTGGGTGGTTAGGCATGGCGACTGGAAGTTGGTCTATCGCAAAGAAGAGAAGATCTACGATGCTTACGTGTTGGGCGAAGATGGCTTGGTCGAACAGAATTTTCGAAAGGTCCCGATACCCGCTGGTTTACAGCTCTACAATCTCGGAGAAGACCCCGGAGAGACCAATGATTTGAGTTTTTCGAATCCGGAGAAAGTCGCTTCTATGGAGCGACTCTACCACAGTTGGCGAGCTCAGATGTCGGATCCCATACGCGGCGTAAATGCGAAGTAGCTAAAGTAGTTGAAAACCTGAGACCTCAATTCACCAGCGGAATTTTATTTTACAGGTAAACGATACTTGCTCTTTTTACCTCTCAAAATTTCGAGTAACGAAATCCCTCAGAAAAACAAACTGACCTTAAAGAGTGAAAAATACCCCAAAGCGCGGTGGACACGAACCACCCCAGGCGCAACCTTACCGCTAGTACACTATGAAGAAGCTTATCATCGGAACCCTCCTAGTAACGGGCCTTTGCCTGTCTGCATTTGCGAGACAATCGCAGCCGAACATCATTTTCATTTTGGCCGATGATCTCGGCTACGGCGACCTCAGCTGCTATGGCCAGACGAAATTCGAGACGCCCAATATCGACGCCCTTGCGGAAAACGGCATGAAATTCACTCAGCATTACTCGGGCAGTACTGTATGCGCCCCGGCGCGCTGCTCTCTGCTTACGGGCTTCCACACCGGCCACACAGCGGTTCGAGGAAACAACGAAGTACGGCCGGAGGGCCAAGCTCCCATGCCGAAAGACACTTACACGATCGCCTCCTTTTTGCAGAAAGCCGGGTACGAGACAGGGATCTTTGGGAAATGGGGCTTGGGCTATCCTGGGTCTGGGAGCGAACCTAAGGATATGGGATTTGATCGATTTTATGGATACAATTGCCAGCGGATCGCCCATAGCTATTACCCCGCTTTCTTGTGGAACGACGACGAACGAGAACTTCTCTGGGGCAACGTTGCCTCTCATACCCGGGATTATGCCCCTGATCTGATTCACGATCAGGCCATCAAGTTTATTGTAGAAAACAAAGATCAGCCTTTCTTCCTATATTATGCGGCGATCCAACCCCACGCGGACATGATCGCGCCTGAAGAATACATGGAAAAGTTCCGCGGCAAGTACCTGCCTGAATCCGTAGGCAAGGCAGGGGGCTACATTGCGCAACCCGAGGCTCACACCGCTTTTGCGGCGATGGTGAATGTGCTTGATGAATACGTAGGCGAAGTGATGGCGGAACTGGAGAAACAAGGGATAGCGGACAACACCCTGGTTATATTCACCTCCGACAATGGCCC
>JBCCZW010000524.1:0-3658 GCA_039186805.1 Verrucomicrobiota bacterium | reverse complement strand
CGGCGACTACAAGTCGGTCCACTGCAAGTTAAAGACTTTCGATAAGGGTAAGGGTGGAAAGATAGGCGAGTACACTTTGGATGCGAACGATTCGGCGATCATAACTGCGGAGTTCGAAAACGGCGCCTTAGGAACCATCCACACGACCCGTTGGGCCTATCCTCATCAGAACTCGTTGAAGCTTAACATCTATGGGGATAAGGCGGCGATCGAGATCGAGTTGGACGAGTCCTATGAGAAGTTGAAGATCAACCGGATTCTTGATCGAAAGCCGATGGGTTGGGAAATCTTGGATTGCGGAAAAACGCCGACGAACTTCGAGCGTTTTATTTCGGGCATCGAAACGGGTGTCCAAGAGCAGGCAGATTTCGCTCGGGGCGCGGCGATTCAGAAAGTGTTGGATGCCTGCGCGGAGTCTAATGAGTTGGATCGGACGATAGAATTGTAGTTGAAAAGGGGATTAGCGATATGTCTTTAAACGATGAATACGATATTCGGATTGGTACTTTAGCGGGAAAGGGGGAGAGAAGTCCCGCGTACATCAAGTCGATTCTGCCGCACGGCTTCGAATCGTTTCAGCTCAACTTCTGGCAAACCTTGGGCGAGATCGATCTCAAGCGAATGGCCGAGGAGGTTCGGGAAGTTCTCGATGGGTCTGGGGCGATCGTGTCTTCGCTCGCAATGTTCGGGAATCCCTTGGAGCGGGAAGAAATCGATCAAGCGACGTTTGAAGGCTGGAAGCAGTGTATCCAAAATGCTCATCTATTTGGGACGGATATCGTTACCGGTTTTGCGGGTCGCCTGCGAGGCAGGCCAGTGCCCGAGTCGATGGATCGTTATAAGGAGGTTTGGGGGGAGCTCGGAAGATTAGCGGCTGACAATGGCGTGCGAATCGCATTCGAGAATTGTCCGATGCGAGGAAGCTGGGAGACTGGGGATTGGAACATCGCGTTTAATCCGGCAGCCTGGGATATGATGTTCGACGCTTTGCCGATGGAGAATATTGGGCTTGAGTGGGAGCCGTGCCATCAGATTGGACAGTTGATTGACCCTTTGCCGCAGTTAAAGAAATATGTGGATCGCGTGTTTCATGTACATGGAAAGGATGCGAGCGTGTATCCGGAGGTGATTCGGGAGTTTGGAGTGGATGGGCCGAAGCCGTTTTTCCAGCACAGGCATCCAGGTTTTGGAGACAGCAATTGGACCGATATCATTAGCGAGCTTCGACGGGCTGGCTATAAGGGGACGATCGATATCGAGGGCTGGCATGATCCTGTTTACAAGGACGCGTTGGAAATGACGGGGCAGGTGCATGCCCTGCAATACCTGAAGTCATGCCGCGGCAACTACGTGGCGAATCCGGAGGGGTTTTAATGGGATTGGGTTTTGACTCTGCTTTGTTGGACTGAAGTCCAACCTCCGCGGTTGTGTGGAGGGGCGATTGCTGGATGGAGGGGATTCAGGGAGCTTCGCCGGCCACAATTCTCGCGAAATGTGGAGATGTAGTAAGAGCAGGAGTCGTTTGGTAGACTCTATCGACCAAATTTCCGTTGGGCGATTCCGAGAGAAGGGTGGTTGATAAGAAGTCGGTAGAGAAGTCGATGCTGACGCTGACTTGAGGAGCGGCTTGGTAGTTGTTGATCATTGGATCAATGGTGAGAGTGATCAAGAGATTGGTACTCTCGCCCTCGGCGCTCAGCGATATTTGGGGAGAGTGAAAGGAGAGAGGATCGTTGGCGTTGGTACGGTTAAGAAACTCAATTAAGTTGGAGATTTGGTCTCCGTCGGCGTCGGCTTCCGGCGTGCGGAGGTTTTCGGGGACACCGTCCGCGATCATGCTATCGAGGAAGCCGAGCGTAACGTTGACGGTGGCGGACTCGCTCAAAACCTGTCCTGCTTCATTGGATACGCGAACTTCGTAAACGCCGGAATCATCGGTTGTGGCTGCCGCGATTTCGTAGGTGGCAGCGTCGGCATTATCGATTTTCGCGCCGCCTTTGAACCATTCATAGGTTATGGTGCCCTCGCCGGTGGCCTGGACGGAAAGTGCGAGAGGACTGCGGGAGTCTAGATTCTGGGACTGCGGATGCGTGGTGATGCTTGGGGGATCAGTAACTTGCGGAGCTTGGACAGAGTCGATTACGTTTCGGAACTGTCCGATTGGCGTTGGGGTTACGTTGTAACCTAAGAGAGAATAGAGCAGTTCCCATTGATTGTGACTGGGGGATTCAGGGACACCGTTGATAATAGCAAATATTGGTTGCTGACCCGTTTGGAAGCGATTGGCGACTGTTCTATCGAAATCGTTTAGAACGAATTGAAAACCAAAGTCATTGATAAAGGTTTGAGTGGAGATTTCTGCCCCTTCCTGTAAATTAACTCCAACATGCATTACTTCAATCCCATGGGGGTTGCCGTTTTGGTTTTCATAATAGTCGATAATACCTGGACCGACTTGTGCAGCAGCGGCTTGGCAACTGGGGCACCAATAGGCAAACCACTCGAGGAAGATGATTTTGCCTTCCATATCATGAAGGGAAACGGGTTGACCGTTTTCTCTATTGATTAGGGTGAAATTTTCTACGATATCGCCGACGTTGTAGCGTTGAGCTTGGCTTGTCACAGCAAGCGTCAGGTATAATGCGATAAGTGTAAATCGATGGAGCATGGGGCTAGTAGCCGCGGCTGAATGCGAGTTGGATGTGGTCCCAATCTCGGTCTGAATAGAGGAATTCAAAGAACTCTATATTTGAACCTGAGTCCTTGTAGTTGGAATTTGTTTGGGCGTAGTAAATACGTGCGGACCACTTTTCCCCGGACCATCTTGCACCGATTCCGGCTTTGCGGCTGTTGAGACCTGGAGCTGCAGTTGAAAATAGAAACGCGTCTTCGATTTCGCCTGTATCGGTGTAGTATCGACTATCTAGATACAGTGAAAGAGTTTCCGATAATGAGTATTCTAAAGCGACTTCGCCGTATTGCGTGTTGAATTCCGGATCTTCTTTGGCAGCTCCGCCTAGGGCCCGCATGATGATGTTATCACCGAAAGCGGCATTGAGTGCGTATTCGAAGGCGAAACGAGTGTCTCGACCGCTCGTTTCAGAAACGCGAAGGGTTGCGAGCGAACGGATCCGAGGAGTGAGAATGTTTTCGCTTGAAAGGGAGAGAGAAGTGGTGGCGATTTCGAGTTCACCGCGTGTGAGCCCGTCGAAGTCGATTTCGTAGCCAGGCGATACTGAATCTTGGACGCGCGAGATTGAAACTTCGGCGAATGCACTGGCGGGTCTGTATGCCCAGCGGTAGCCTGCGGTGGCATTGTAGCCTCCAGGCGAGGCGAAGACGTAATCGTCTCCAAGCACTTCGGTGTTTTCGCTGAACTGTTGACGGTAGTATTCGTCGAGCCAAAGGGAGCGGAAGTTGGTGAATCCGTCGTAGGCTCCGATACCGAGGATGAGAGTACGGTTATCGCTGATGTCTCGCCGCGTATTCACCTGTATGGCTCTATTCTCCTCATCCCTCTGCACGGGAGACCCAAGGAAATCAAAGGAAACAGGTTGGTAATCGATTTCGTAAGTGCCGTAAGCAACGCTGCTTGTCGTTTGCCACTCGGAATGTTCAGAGACGGTTTGGGCGGTGAATTGGAAGAGACTGACGTCGT
>JBCCZW010000523.1:0-3660 GCA_039186805.1 Verrucomicrobiota bacterium | reverse complement strand
CGATGGGTGACCACTGCGGAGTACGTAAATGGCACATTCTATATCTATTACGACCAACCGAATGACGAAGATCCGCACTTGATTTTAGATGATGATCTGACCGACGGAAAAATGGGCAAGGATATCGGCATGGTCTTCGACGACCCGAGCCATGGTTCGGATTGCGGGATCATTCGAGAGGAAGATGGGCGCTTCCATCTGATCTATGAGAATTGGGATCCTCTGAATGCGAGGACGCATGCTTGGGATTCGCCTTTAGCGGGACGGGCTGTGAGTCCGAATGGGATTCAGCCATTCGCGTTGGTAAACCAGGTGGTGGATAAGCGTACTAATCCCACGGGGAAGTTTGCGGAATACATTCATGGAACGACTAAGGAATCTTATAGGTATGAGATTCATGAGCCGGATCAGGACGCCTTTGGCGATTGGACTGCCATTCGTATTGGGGGCCAGTATTATTTGTTTTGCGACTATGATCCGGTTGGCGAAGAGATTCGCGGCGGCCGTTGGACGAGCGATAGCTTGGATAAGGAATTTACTTGGTGCGGCGAATGGGGGCTTGGGCATCCGGATCCGACGGTTGGCTTTGCGGAAGGCAAGTTTTATCTGATTCGGCAAAGGGCGGATACGGACTTTGAAAGCTCGGGGCCCTGGGTGCCCGGCGTTTCGGCGCGAGCTGGGGTGGATACGGATGGAGATGGAAAGGTCGAAGAGTGGACGGATTGGGAGGAGATAGCGGAAAGCTATTACCAAAAATCTGGATACGTCCGGCTAGTGGATAGAACTCCCGCGGAAATCGATATGAGCGAGCTGCCGAAGGGATATGGATTCTCATTCGAATATAGAACTAAGGCAATCGACGGCGTAGCGACTCGAGTTTCGATGAAGGAGATCGAGATGAGCTTTTAATGGGGTTGGAATATTTATAATATGAAGCGTCTAGGGATCGCAGCCTTCGCTTTCGCGTCAATGCTAGCGCCGGTCGGATTGGCAGGTGAAAGGCCCAACATCGTGTGGATGATGTTGGAGGATTGGAGTCCAGACTTAAGTTGTTATGGCACGAAAGGAATTGAGACGCCGGTGGTAGATTCCTTGGCAGAGGAGGGCATTCGCTACGAGACGGCTTGGTGTACCGCTCCCGTTTGCTCGACGTCGCGGTCGGCGATGATGACGGGTTTTCATCAGAATTACATAGGCGCTGAGCAGCACCGTCTATATAAAGATGAGAAGCAGCCTCTGCCTTACGGAATTAAGCCTCTTCCTCAGCTGTTGAAGGAGGCGGGCTACTTCTCGGTTTTGATGAACCAAAAGAAGACTGATTGCAACTTCGCGGATGACTTAGGATTCGAGAAGGCGAGGGATTGGTCAGCTCGCGAGCCGGGACAACCCTTTTTCGCTCAAATTACTTTTGGAGGTACTCATCGTAGTTGGAAGCGGGATACAAAAGATCCGATTAGTGAGAAGGAGATCGAGCTACCGCCTTACTATGCGGATACGCCGTTTGCGCGGCGCGATTGGGCGAACGGATTGGAGCAGATGCAGATCTGCGATCGGGAGATCGGCGAGATTCTGCAGCGTTTGGAGGATGAAGGAATTGCGGACAAGACTCTGGTGATTGTGATTGGGGATAACGGTCGCTGTCATATTCGGGGTAAGCAGTTTATGTACGAACCTGGTTTAAGGGTGCCTTTGATTGTACGTTGGCCAGGTAAGGTCGAGGCCGGGCAGGTGAGCGACGAGCTTGTCCAAATGATCGATGTGACTCAGACGATTTTGGATGCGGCTGGAGTAAAGCCGGACCATCCGTTGCATGGGCGGAATTTGTTTAGCAATGAGGTGAAGCACCGCGAGTACCTCTTTGCGGCGAGGGGTCGTATGGGCTTAACGCACGATGCAATGAGAGCGGTCCGTGGTAAGCGCTACAAGCTCATCCATAATTTGATGCCGGAGCGGGCGTGGCTGCAGTTGAGCGCGTATAAGGAAGAGAACTACCCGATGCTGGCGGAGATGAATATATTGCACCTTCAAGGGATGCTGAATGAGGATCAGGCGAAGTTTTTCGCTCCGCGTAAGCCCGAATTCGAGCTTTATGATTTGGAGGTCGATCCGCATGAGCTGAATAATTTAGCGGATAGTCCTGAGTATGCGCTCATCAAAGACGAGCTGCTTTCGCGGCTCTACGTTTGGCGCTTTGAGATTAAAGACGAGGGAGTGAGTGATGCATTTCGGTTTGGGGGATTGCCTTCAACTTACCCGACGCGGAGTTTGGAGGAATGGCAGGAGGTGTATGATAAGTGGAAGCCTTGGGTTTTTCGGGAACCGGGAGAGAAGGCGGCGCATCCGTTTAAGAAGAAGGGTTAGAGTTCTTGGGTTCTTTGATGTAGGCGTTCGCTGGATCCATAGTATAAGTTATGTCAACCTTGCCGCTGTCGGCTTGAGAAGTTTGCGGCCGTAGGCCGTTGACGCTCGCGCATCATTACAACTTTGCTAATTTTCATCCCGGAAGGCAATAATGTGCTCGGGGTGAAACTGGACTCGATCATCAGCCTTTCGTAGATCTGTAAATTGCGGTGAGCAATCTAAACTGCCAAGCAACAACCGATTCCATGATTTAGGATCTCAACCCACATGCGCCCTGAATCTAGTTCCGCACCGTCTTCCTTTCTT
Source organism: Verrucomicrobiota bacterium (assembly GCA_039186805.1). GTDB lineage: Bacteria > Verrucomicrobiota > Verrucomicrobiia > Opitutales > Opitutaceae > JBCCZW01. The sequence continues at coordinate 993 of JBCCZW010000523.1, read as the reverse complement.
TGTATTCAAAAATCATTTTATCGGTATCGGCCAGGTTTAGCAGCGAAACGTTCTTCATCCGAAACAAGCGGTGCTGTCAAAGATTGGGATTCATTACCTTACTCGACCACTGCAATTTGGTAGCCGTTTTTTCAATCAAAGGATAAGGGTAACTTTCATCCGTTGAGAGGAGATTTTTGCAAGTCCTTACAGATGGAGCGAAGTACCGGAAGCCTTGCGATTGGGCGTTTTTCAGAAAATCGGCTAATTATACCTTAGAACTTTTCGGTGGCTTGACCTCCCTTCGTCGCCAAGTAGGTCATGCTTTATTCGAGCGGCAGCAGGATTTCCATGGGTTTGCCGTGTTGTTCGAGGGTGTCGCCGCTTTTTTCGATCCATTCGTTGGTGGCGCCGCGGAGGCGTTTGAGTATGTCGGCGTATTCGGGATTCTTAGCTAGGTTGACGCGTTCTTCCGGGTCGGTTTGGAGGTCGTAGAGTTCTTCCTCTGGGCGTTGGTGGTAGGCCATGACTTGCTTGCGAATGGAGGGGTCGCTCTTTGCCGCTTCGACCCAGGATTGCCAGAGATTGTGGCTTTCGGCTTTGGGGTTGTGGTCGGTTTGCACGGTGAAGTTGAGTTCCGGATACACGTTGCGAATGTAGCGAAAGCGTTTGTCTCGGACAGAACGGAGGGGGTAGGTGTGGTGGGCGGCGGAAGAGTTGGTACTGAAGACGTAGTCGCGGTGGTGGTCGGTCTTGCCTTCGAGGAGGGAGACAAGGGAACGACCGTCGATTTGCCCCATGCCGTATCCGGATTCTGGAGGCGTGCCGCCCGCGATCTCGACGAGGGTGGGGAGAAAATCGACGAAGGAAATGAGGGCTTTGCGGCGTTTGAGGGGTTCGACGACGCCGGGCCAGGAGACGAGGGTGGGGGCATTGACGCCGGTTTCGTAATTGTTCCACTTTCCGTAGGGGAGCTGAGCTCCGTGGTCGCTCGTGAAGAAGGTGATGAGGTCG
>JBCCZW010000522.1:0-3668 GCA_039186805.1 Verrucomicrobiota bacterium | reverse complement strand
GTAGCGGTAGCGTCCGTCGGTCAGTCCTCGCTTGAAGTCTAGGCATTCGTCGGCTCGCGCTCTAAAGAGGTAGGTGTATTCAGTTTCCGGGGAGCGTTGTTCGCCGAGGAACGCGCGGCCGTGCATGTGTTCGGGAATCTTCAATCCCGCCAGGCTCAGAAGCGTAGGCGCGAAATCGACGAAGCCGACCATTTCAGTCGTCTTTGAACCGGCCTGAAAGGGAGAGAGATGAGCCCATTTCTTTGGAAAACGAACGACCAGCGGTACGCGAGTCCCGCTTTCGTAAATGAATCGCTTGCTCCGCGGCATCGCTCCGCCGTGGTCCGAGTAGTAGAAGACGATCGTATCGTCAGCGAGTCCCGCTTCTTCGAGCTCATCCAATCGTTCCCCGATTTGCTTATCCATTTCGTGGATACGATTGTAATATACCGCGATCCGTTCGCGAGAAGTTTCAGTATCCGGAATATAGGCGGGAACGCGCACTTTTTCGGGGTCGGCTCCCATCGGTACCGTGTGACGCTTTGGATGGAGGCGGCTTTCATGCGTCGTGGTGTAATTGAAGATCGCGAAGAAAGGAGAATCCTTGGGACGATTGCGGTAATGCGCTTTGCTGCTGCTTTCGTCCCAGCCGTTGTTGGCGTGATCGAGATTGTAGTCGGTCTTGCTGTTATTCGTGCAGTAGTAACCTGCTTTCTTCAGGTAGTGGGGATAGTGCTGAATATGGGAGGGAACTTCCGCCTCGCTACGCATGTGCTCCGCGCCCAGAGAAGTTGGATACATTCCGAGAATCAGGGTCGTTCTCGCAGGGGCGCAGACGGCGGCGTTGGAGTAGGCTTTCTCAAAGAGTATGCCTTCCTTGGCCAGGCGATCGATATTGGGAGAATTTGCGAGTTCATCTCCGTAGCATCCCAGGAAAGGACTGTTATCTTCACTGGTCAGCCAAAGGATGTTGGGTAAATCTTTCGCCTGAAGCGAAGCGACCACGGTGAGGGAGAAAATCAGGAGCAAGGGTTTTATTCTTAGGAGCATTTCGAAAAATGTGGTGGATTTCAGTTTGAAAGTAATATCGCGCAAGGCGTCGGAATGTGTCTATATTTATCCTGAAGGTGAGAGAACTCGCCGACATCGGAGCGCGTTAGCGGATTCTAAACGCAAAAAGCGGAGACCCGAAGGTCCCCGCTTGCGTCAGCGATTTGTTACAAGTTAAAGCTTTTCTCTCGGATTAGCGCACCACTCTTCCAGAGCCTCCACTCTTAAGCAGCGCTTCGACTTCTTCTCGGGAACTGAAGTTGAAGTCCCCGAAAATCGAGTGGGCGAGGCAGGAAGAAGCGACTGCAAAGCGGATTGCCATTTGGCTGTCCGAAGCGTACTCAGGCGTGTTGAGAGCGAAAATGAGGCCGGCTCCGAAGGAGTCTCCGCCACCAACGCGATCAACGATATTGCGGATTTCGTAGGGCGCGTATTCGCCGTTCTCCAGCGGAGCGAAATGAGAGCTTTGGTCTTCGGCTGTGTAAAGCATGGCTCCCCAATTGTTGTGGGAAGCGGAAATGCTCTCGCGAAGCGTAATGGCTACTTTGGATACATTTGGGAAGCGTTCGACAATGGCTTTGGCGACTTGCGTATACTTGGCAGCGTCAATCTTTCCCGCATGCACATCGGTATTCTCTGCTTCGATTCCGAGAACGTCTGAAGCGTCTTCTTCATTTCCGATAACGACATCGACGTAGGGGAGGATCTTGCTCATCGTTTCGTTCGCTAAGTCTTTAGCCGATCTGCCCGGAGCCCACTTCCAAAGTTTCTTCCTGAAGTTCAAATCGCAAGATACAGTGAGACCTGCTTCCTTCGCTGTTTTGACTGCGTCGAGAGTCGCTTGAGCGGACGTCTCCGAAAGAGAAGGCGTGATGCCCGTGGTATGAAACCACTTCGCTCCTTCTAAGATGGCGTCCCAATCGTACTCATCCGCGGAAGTCATGCTGACGGAAGAATACTCTCGATCGTAAATCACGCGACTAGGGCGTTGGTTCGCTCCCGCCTCCACAAAATACAATCCCAGTCTACCTTTGTCCGTGCGCGTGATGTGACTGGTGTCTATGCCGACGCCGCTCAAAGAGCCTTTCAGAGCGCTGATGATATCGTTGTCGGGCAGGGCAGTAACGAAGCGGGCTTCCAGGCCCAGCATTGAAACCGAGGCTGCGACATTGGCTTCCGCTCCCGCAAAAGTAAGGTTAAGGTCTCCAGGGAGGGCTTGACGAAAACGATTGAATCCATGCGGGCAAAGGCGACCCATGACTTCTCCGAAAGTGACGATTACGCTCATAATAAGTTAGTATTTAAAATATGGTTACTGAAGTGAAATCAACGTCCTGCGGCATCGGCGACCGAACGCGCTTCGCGAGCATTAGCTTCGATCGCGTCCCAATCTTGTGCCGCGATGAGGTCTCTACTTGCGATCCATGAGCCGCCTATGGCGGAAACCAGAGGCGACTCTAAATAGTTGCCGGCATTGCCCGCGTTCAGACCCCCGAGCGGAATGAAGTCGATTCCGGTATGCAGGTAGGGCGCCGCCATGCCTTTAAGATGGGAGAGACCTCCGCTGGATTCCGCCGGGAAGAACTTGAGGGTCTTGCATCCGAGCTCGATTCCTTGCTCGATATCGCTCGGCGTCGCAATGCCCGGGCCAAAAGGCAATCCCTTAGAAATTGCATATTCGACAATGCGGCGATTCATACCGGGAGCCACGCCAAATGCAGCGCCCGCGGCGACGACCTCATCCACTTGCTGAGTCGTTAAGATCGTTCCGATACCGGCAAGCATTTCCGGAACTTCGTCGCGAATGGCTTTAAGCGAGGCAATCGCCGCATCGGTACGGAGCGTCAGCTCCATCGAGTCGATTCCTCCCCGAAGGAGGGCTTTTGCGAGGGGCACTGCATTCCTGGCATCATCGATCACGAGTACCGCTATGATCGCGGACTTTTTGATTTTTGAGTGAAGTTCGTGAGGAAACATTTCGAATCGTGAATTTATTTTGTCAGTTATATTGACAATATTGTTAGCTTTATGGACAGTGCGGATCTCATTTAGAAAAGTCAATGGATTCTAAGCACCTCGCCACATCTTTATTTAAGTCGCTCGACGTCCTCACGCTGCTGTCCGCCAATCCGGAGGGAATGCCAATCGCTGAAATCGTCGAGGAAATGGAGCTTCCTCGCAGCTCGCTTATCCGCATGCTAGACAGCTTAGCGCATTATGGCTTAATCAGTCGGGATGAATCCCGACGTTACTTCGTAACGCAGAAGTTCAGAGACTGGCGGCGTCCCGATGCGGACGAGCAGCTTATCGACCAGTACAGACCATTGATGCGACGGATCGCAACTGAAGTCGGAGAAATGGCGGTGCTGGGTCGTTTGCGGGGAAGGCGTATCCAACATTTGCACTACGAAGAACCCAATATTCGCGTGCGAGTCATTCCTCCGATTGGCAGAAAGTTCACCACTCACAAAATGGCTATGGGCAAGCTCGCCCTGAGCCAAAGGAGTGATCTCATACCCAAAAACTGTCCCAAGGAAACCTTAGAAGAGATTACTGATGCCGCTGAAACCGGCGTTGCCTGGAACCGGGCTGAGTCGGAAGAGGGCATTCCCAACCACGTTCCCCAAGCGATAATGCCC
>JBCCZW010000521.1:0-3672 GCA_039186805.1 Verrucomicrobiota bacterium | reverse complement strand
GATGGAAGCGTAGGAAAGGGGGATGAGGACTTTCGAGCCCGGTATGTTCATGTTTTTCGAGAGGCTCAGCACGATGGGGAGCATCACAACGACGACCGGCGTATTGTTGATGAAGGCGGAGACCGTTCCTGCGATGAGCATGATGAAGAGCAGGAAGGGGGCGTAACGGAGGTTGGACATTCCCTTGAGGAGCGAGCCGAGCTTGTCTATCAGTCCAGACTTATCCAGAGCGGCGCTGATAATGAACATGGCCCCTACGGTGATGGGAGCTGGATTGGAAAAGACGGAAAGACCCTCTTGAGGGCTGACGATGCCCGTTGCGAGAACCAGTCCGAATGCGATGAGCGCGGTGAGGTCAGGCGGAAATTTCTCCCAGATGAAGCTGGCGAGCGCGAGTACGAGTACGAGGAATACGAAAGGGATTTCCCACATGGGTGGATAGCGTTTGGCGGTTAGCGATTAGCTTTTGGCTGATGATAGGCGAATGGCCAAGAGCTAAACGCGGGATCCGAAACCTTAAGATCCCAAAATTAGAAGAAAATCTATGCGAAGCGACTCGAAATGGAATCCTATGATCTGCCACAAAATTTTCCAACGTTGGAAAATTTTGTGGCAGGAGTGAGGGGGCTAGTTTGGAGGTGGGTTTTGTGGGTGGGTGTTTTGGGGTTCAGATGATTGGTTGGACGGGTTTTTTGAGTTTGGCGATTTCGGCCATTATTTTTTCGGCGATTTGTTGGAAGCGTTGTTTGCCGGCGGCGCGGCCGGGGTCGTAGTCTTCGGGGAGAAGGGGCTTGCCGTAGACGACGTGGACTTTGCTGCTGAGGTTGGGGAGTTTGCTGTCTCTCGAGAGGACTTTGTGGGAGTTGAAGATGCGGCAGGGGACGATTTTGGCTTGGGATTTAGCAGCGATGAAGCCGATGCCGGGTTTGGGTTTTTGGAGTTTTCCGTCTTTGCTCCGAGTGCCTTCTGGGAAAAGGGTAAGAAGTCCTCCTGATTTGAGCGTGCGTAGGGTGGCTTTCATAGCCCCTGTATCCGAATCGCCATCACGATCGACAGGAATGGTTTCGATCATGTTGAGCCACCAGGCGGGAATGCCGGGTTTCCAAAGGGTTTTCCGGGCGAAGAAGGTCACGCGGCGGCGGAGACTGCAGCCTACTACCGGAGGATCGAGGTGACTCTCGTGGTTGGAGGCCATGATGCAGGGTCCAGCGCGGGGAATGTTCTTAATGCCTGATACTGTTCCGCCGAGGAAGCTACGGTAGAGGGTGTAGATGATATCGTGGCTGACCCAGTAGACTGTATTGCCGGAAATCATGCGTTTTTCTTCGCAAGGTAAGCCGCTTCGAGGAGTTGCCCGGCGGCGTTGATCACTTCTTCGAGGGTCATTTCGGAGGAGTCTATCAGGGTGGCTCCTTCGGGGCATTTGAGGGGAGCCGTTTTGCGAGAAGTGTCTTTTTGATCTCGTTTGGCGATGTCGTCGATGATGCCCTCTTTGGCGCGGCGTTCAGCGCGCTGGGCGGGATCAGCGTAGAGGAAAAGGCGCACGTCGGCGTCGGGAAAGATGACGGTCGTAATATCGCGGCCTTCCATGACGAGACCGTGGAAGCCGTTGTCTTGGGCGACTTGGACTTGGCCGCGTTGGTAGTCGAGGAGGTAGGCGCGCAGCTCGGGGATGGCGGCGTAGGCGGAGACGTTTTCGTTTACCCTTTGGGAACGAATGGATTCGTCTGGTTTCCAGCCATCGATCGTCATTATGGCGCGGCGTCCCTCGACGGCGGTATCGAGATTGAGGCGACTGAGACCGATGTTCATGGCGTTGTCGCTCTCGGGCTCGACGGAGGCTTCCATGAGCTTGAGAGTGACGGCTCGATAGAACGAGCCGGTATCGACGTGCATGAGGTTGTAGCGTTCGCTGAGTCCGCGGGAAGTGGAAGATTTGCCTGCGGCGGCTCCTCCGTCGATGGCTACTGTGATGAAAGGGAGTGACATTGGAGATTACTAGTTTGGTTTAACCGCAGAAGGCGCAAAAGTATCAAAAAGCGCAAGAGATTGGGTGGTGTGGACTGTGTGGCTCCTGTGGTTAATTCGAGTTTAGGTCCGGATGTTTTCTAGAACGTCGTAAAAGTCGGGGAAGGTTTTGGAGACGCACATGGGGTCGATGATGCGGATCCAGGGCTTGCCGTTTTCGAAGAAATCGCGGCAGCCTAGAATGGCGAAACTCATGGCTACGCGGTGGTCCTCGTAAGTTTCTATGGTGGCGGGTTGCAATGGTTGAGGCGTGATTTCGATGGTTGAGTCGGTATCCACTATTTTCTGACCGGCTTTTTGCAGGCCGTCTTTCATGGCTTCAATACGGTCGCATTCTTGGTGACGCGTATGGGCGATGCCTTCGATGAGCGTCGCTCCTTGCATGTAGGGGGCGATGGCGGCGGCGGTGAGGAAGGTGTCGCTAAAGGGGTAGAAACTCTCGCGGAGTGCTTGGGGAAATTGCTGTCCTAGGTCGAAGCGACAGGTGGCTGAGGTTTCGCCCCATTCTACGGTCGCGCCGGCTCGGGTCATGGCGTTAGCGAACTCAGTATCGGCTTGTGTGGAGTTTTCCAATACACCTTCGATCTCGACTTGGCCGCCGACCGCTAAAGGGAGAGCGAGAAAGTAACTCGCCGCCGAGGCGTCGGCTTCGATTTGGTAGCCGTTTCCTAGGTTCTTGTAGCCCTTAGACTTTTTGACGCGGTATCCGGTTTCTGAGGACGACAGATTTTCCGAGGGGATACCGAAGCTCTTCATGACTTCTAAGGTGAGGTCGATATACCCGCGGCGAATTTTGGTTTCGCTGAGCTCTATTGCGAGGTCTTCTCTGGCAAGGGGAGCGGCCAGGAGAAGCGCGGAAACGAATTGGGAGCTTTCGGAGGCGTCGATGACCGCTGTGCCGCCCTTGAGTCCATGGGGTCTTATGCGAATGGGGAAGAAGCCGTTGGTGGTCTCGATCTCGCAGCCGAGCGCGTTGAGGGTATCGGCAAGCTTTTGTATGGGGCGGCGGCGCATGGCTTCGTCGCCGTCGAGCTCGTATTCACCACCATCTCGGGTGGCGAGGAAAGCGGTAAGGAAACGGGCTGAGGTGCCGGAGTTGCCGATGTCGATTTTGAGTTTGTCCGCCGGGATGCGTCCTGCTTGTCCGGATACGCGTATTGTTTTTGCGGCGGAGTCGGCGTGAACTTCAAAGCCGAGGCCTTGCAGGGCGCGGACCATGAGTTCGGTGTCGCGCGAGAAGAGGCAGCCTTCTAGCCCGGTTACGCCGTCGGCGAGAGCGGCTAGAATGAGAGCTCGGTTGGTGATGCTCTTGGAGCCAGGGACCCGGATTTTTGCGTTTACGGGACGGGTGAAGGGTTGGATTGGGAAAGGATCCTGCATTGAAATGTGGAATGAGGAAGGGTGAGTGTGGAATTGGGTTCTGGGTCGATTAGGCGCTTGGATGTCGGCGGCTACGTTTTATAGGCTATCGCGGAAGGCTTTGGCGTCGGCGAGGCGTTTGAGGACTTCGAAGTCGTTTTGGTTGGCGATGGCGGATCGGAAGGCTTGGAGCTCGTCTTGGAATTCTCCGAGCGCTCTTAGTATTTCCGGCCGATTTTGCTGGATGATTTCTTTCCAGAGCTGCGGGTCGCCGCTGGCGATGCG
>JBCCZW010000520.1:0-3686 GCA_039186805.1 Verrucomicrobiota bacterium | reverse complement strand
TGATCACGCACGATGCTTATACCTTGGAGAACCTTGCAGAGAGGGAACTCAAGTTGGTTGGCGGTCGTTTGGAAGAGGTCGAAACAGCTACAGCGTAGTCTTTTCATCGTTCCCAAAAAATGAAGAAGAGCGACTCTAGTTTTAAATGTTCGGTTTGGCTGAGTTGCTTATTTTTAGCGACGTTGGTCTTTGGAGTCTCTGGTTGCTCGAGCAGTAAGGAGGTAGACGAACGCGGTTGGCCCAAGAAGCTTGTATTCGCTTATTGGGTCGACGATGAGGTACCAGGCCTAAGGCTTGAGGCGACCACTCATTTAGCTGACTACCTCAGCAAGGAGTTGGATCTCGAGGTCGAGATCAAAAAGACGACGCAGTACGGACCGGTCATCGAAGCGATGCGGGCCGACAAGGTGGACATTAGTATGTTCGGAACCTTCGCGTATATACTTGCATCTGCGAAAGCGGGAGCGGAGTGCATCATTGTAAGAGGAACGGAGGCAGGCGGAATCAGCTACCACTCGCTCTTGCTCGCCCGACAGGACAGCCCCGTCAACAACCTGGAAGACCTAAAGGCGATGGGCAAGGATCTGACCTTCGCTTTCACCAACCCGGCTTCGACTTCGGGGCATCTGATTCCGAGGGCGAATCTGGAGCTGGAAGGAATCAATCCCGAGCGGGATTTCAAGGAGTTGGTTTTTCCCGGAAAGCATAATGCTACGCTTTTGTCTGTAGTATCGGGGAAGGTAGATGTGGGCTGCGTATCCGAAAATACATTTCGGAAGCTCAAAAATCTTGGCGGTATTGACCCGAAGGAAGTGAAAATCATTTGGAAGTCGCCGCCGATTCCCAATGGATGCATCGCGGTTCGCGAGCGTTTGCCTGAGGATTTGAAAGCGGCGATACGCGAAAAACTGCTCAATCTAAAGGATGGTCACCCCGAGACTTGGGAGGAAGTGAAGAAAATCTACACCTACTCAACCGCTCCGAATAGCTACTATATATCGGCGAACGACTCCTATTTTGACGAGGTGAGGGTTTTGGCGAGACGTATTGATAACCTGGATATGCTTAACTAATGAGTTGGCGTGTCGCAGCTTTGATTTCATTTTTAGCGGTCTGTCTCGCGGGATGCATGACCGAGTCGGTCGAAATCGATGAGTCCAGTGGTTGGCCTAAGAAAGTGCGCTTTGCGTTCACTCCCGACGAAGAGGAACCAGGCCGCAGAGAGAAGGTATACGTCAGTGTGATGGATTATCTTTCCGAACAGGTCGGTGTTGAGATGGAGTTGGTGAAGACCACTCAGTACGGACCGGTCATCGAGGCCATGCGGGCGAGGAAGATCGAGATGAGCAATTTCAGTACCTTTCCTTATTTGATTGCGTCTAAGAAAGCGGGCGCAGAGGCGATCATCGGGAGGAGTAATCAAGACGGTTCGCGTCGACAGTCGCAGTCTTACATCGTCGTGAGGGGAGACAGCGATATTGATACGATCGATGAACTGATTGAGCGAAAGGAGGAGATTCGCTTTGCGTTCGTTAATCCTGCTTCGACGTCAGGCCATTTGATCCCTCGGTACTACTTGGAGCAAAGAGGAATTAATCCAGAGCAGGACTTCAAAGAGTTGGTGTTTCCGGGTAAACAGAATGCGTCTATCCTGGCCATCGCGTCCGGCAAGGTGGATGCGGGGGCGATCTCAAAAGGTGTATTGATAAAGCTGTTACGGGTGGGTTCTCTGGAAAAGGGGGACTTGAAGGTGATTTGGGAATTACCGGAATATCCGAGCGGAGCGATCTCGGTGCGTAGCGATCTCCCGGTAGACCTGAAAATGGCGATTCAGAAAGCCTATTTGGATTTGCCTGATCTGGACCCTGATTTGAACCAATCGATCAAGGAACTATCCAGTCAGTATCTGACGAATCCGCAGGGCGACTATATTGCTGTCAATGATGCATCATTCGATGGGATCCGCGCGCTGAGCGGAAGGATCGAAGGACTGAAGATGCTGGAATAAGCTGAAAGGAGTTTGGAATGATAGAGGTAAATGGACTTTGTAAACAACTGCCTAACGGGAAGACGCTTCTCGATGATATTAATTTCTCGGTGAAACCGGGCGAATTCGTAGGTATACTAGGCGGAAGCGGAGCAGGCAAGTCTCTGACGTTGCGATGCGTCATGGGATTGGTGAACCCGACCAAGGGCGATATTGTATTTGAAAAGAAAGGACGAGACGGGTCCTGCGAGTCGATGAGCGTTCAGTCGCTTGGCAAGAAAGGCTTGCGGGAGTTGCGCCGCGAGATGGGAGTGATTTTCCAGGGTGGAAATCTTGTAAAGCGCCTAACTGCTCTGGAGAACGTGATGATCGGGCGTTTGGGCCAGATATCCCCTCTGAGGAGCTGGCTGTACGGCTTTACCGACAAGGAAGCGGAAGAAGCTTACAAGGTGCTGCAATCCATGAAAATGGAAGAGTATGCGGGACGTCGCGTTGGGAACCTCAGTGGCGGCGAGCAGCAACGGGTGGCAATTGCTCGGGCGATTTTTCAGAAGCCCTCGGTTTACTTGGCGGATGAGCCTGTATCGAGCTTGGATCCCAAGAATGCCCGCAAAGTAATGAAGCTTTTGAAGCCGCTTTCCAAGGACAAGCCGGTGATCGGCGTATTTCATCAACCGCATCTTACAGCTGAATTTTGTTCGCGCGTCATAGCGATCAAGAGCGGAAAAGTCGTCTACGACGGAGACCCTGATCTGCCGGCATCCACTCTCGCCATGATTTACGAAGGCGAGCTGGAAGATGTCGCTCGAGGCGAGGCAGTCGCTGAGACGGCGGGCGTGAGCAGCAATGGGGAAGTTGGAATTTCTCAAAGCTTTGGGACTCAAGGGGCGGCGTCTTAAGGTGAGCGACTCGTCAGAAAATAACGAATACGATTGGGGTCGCTATCGAAAACCGGTCGGTTTCCTTTCCCTTTTGGCTGTCGTGATTGTTCTCGCGGCTTGGCGAGCGGAAGTAGACCTTGGGATGCTGTGGGAGAACGCTCCGCGCGGATTCGATCAGCTAGGCGAACATTTCCCTCCGGATTTGGGCGTTGTGGGAACCATGCTGCGGGAGTCGTTAATAACCGTTGCGATGGCTCTGTTGGCAACGCCTTTGGGAGGGCTCTTATCTTTGGCGCTCGGTTTGGCCGCCGCGAAGAATATTTCGCCAGAGCCGATTCGATCGGTGGCGCGGGGATTGATTTCCATTGAACGCGCGATGCCGGAGATTGTGGTGCTTTTGTTTTTGATTGTGGTATTCGGTATTGGATACTTCGCGGGGATTATGGCTCTGGCGATAGGCTGTATTGGAATGTTGGGCCGACTGTTAGCGGATGCTATAGAGGAGATCGACAAGAAGGTCGTCGAGTCGGTTGAAGTGGTGGGAGTATCGAAGTCGCAGCTAATTCGATACGCGATTCTGCCTGAGGTTCTGCCCGCTTTTATCTCTAACCTGATCTTCCGTTTTGAGGTAAATATTCGAGCTTCGGTGGTCTTGGGCGCAGTCGGCGCGGGGGGAATTGGCTACGAGCTGGGCAAGGCCATGGACCTGAGCGATTATAATCAGGCGACCACGGCGATTTTAGTGATCGTTGGCTTGGTTCTTATTTCCGAGAGAATATCAGACGCCTTGCGTAAGAAGGTGGATGCGAAAAGCGGAG
>JBCCZW010000519.1:0-3699 GCA_039186805.1 Verrucomicrobiota bacterium | reverse complement strand
TAGGCAGCAATGCAGTCTATACGCCTGCGCGTTGCGGACCGTGAGTTCGTCGCCAGGTCGAAAGGGTCGGCCGCACACCTCCGGAATCACGCTCATCAAAAGTCTGAGGGTATGCTGTACTTCGCCCGACTGCTCGGTATTCGCAAGGTATCCTACACCGGACAGAATGAACATAGCGATTGCAGGACCAATCGTCCACCCAATCTTCTGCGAAGCAGTACCGGCGGAGAATATAATTCCTGTTGAGCGATGGCCGAATTTCACTGCTCCATAATCCGCCGTATCGGCAATCATTGACCAGAAGAGAGGCATCATCGGCGCCGCCACGAAGGCGATGAGCACCTGATTCGCCACCATCATTCCAAAAGAGTTCGCGGGAATGAAATAGAACCAAACCAGCAATACTGCGAACAACAGATTCAAAATAATATACGCCCTTTTCTTGCAGCCTACCACCGCGCATATGGATTTGCTCAACAATACAGCTATCACTGCTGCGACTGAATTATAGAGCAACAGTGTCGTCCCCCAATCTTCCCGTCCTGCCACGTACTTAAAGAAGTGCAGAGTCGAGGTTGCCCGAATCGCTTGACTCAGAACGGTCAAAATACTCAGAGAGATGACGATGAGCCAGGGCCCATTTTTGATAAGCTCCTTGATCTCTTTTTTGAAAGGCTCACCCTTGTTTGCCTTAGATCGGATACGTTCCTTACTCGTCTTGAAGGTAACGAAGAAAAGCGCTCCCGCCATACAAGCCAAGACGCCCAAAGCGCCAGAGTACCCCAGCTGATCATCTCCTTGCCCAATCGACTTGACGAGAAAAGGAAGCAGCAAAGTCACCACGAAAATACCGGTATTGGCTCCCACAAACCGGAATGACGCCAGCAAGGTTCTTTGATCAGACCTAGCCGTCATCACTCCCATCAAAGCCCCATACGGCACGTTGATCGCAGTGTAAATCATCATGAGCAAGGTGTAAGCAACATACGCATACACCACTTTCATAGTCGGACCCAAATCGAAGGTGGTAAACGTCAGCACCCCAAATACCATATAAGGGAATATCATCCATAAGAGCCATGGACGAAACTTGCCCATCTTGCTTTGCGTGCGATCGGCGATCGCTCCCATGATTGGGTCGTTTATCCAATCCCAAGTCCGCGTGAACAGCAGCATTGTCGCTAATACCGCGGGCGAAATTCCAAACACGTCCGTATAGAAGATCGCCAAAAAGTTCATGAAAATGCCGAAGTACAGGCAAGAAGCCATGTCTCCCGCAGCATAACCCAGTTTTTCGCCCCAACCGAGCTTTAACGCCGGATCTAGTTTTTTATGGCTGGTTTGCGCGTTCACTGTTCGAATCCTCGTTCCGATTTCGTATTTGCCTTGCCACTACTGAGCTGGTCGTCGCCACGGCACCCTATCAGCGGCCATCATGTGAAACTGAAGGGCTGAAACCATCTCCTCTAGACGTTTCGGTTCCCGATTCGCCAAATCGGTTTCCTCTAGCGGATCGCTCTTCAAATTGTACAACTCAAACGGGCTCCCTGGGAGATCGCGCGCCAGCTTCCAATCGCCATACCGCATACACTGCTTACTCGCGCCTTGTAGCCACATATGAAACACAGGTCGCTCGAACGCATCTTGCCTACCTTCTTCCAAGAGCTTGCGGAAAGAGCGGCCCTCCACTTCGCTTTCGATTTCGATGCCGCATATATCGGCCAAAGTCGGAAGAATATCCATCGTAAGGCCTCTAAAACCCGTCACCTGCCCCCGGCCCACTACGCCCGGCCACCGCACGCTTGTCGCCACCTTAATACCGCCTTCGTAAACATGCCCCTTGTCCGAGCGAAGCGCTCCGTTGGTCGCCCCATAGTGGATTCTTCCACCATTATCCGATGTGAAAACCACGATAGTATCATCGCCCAACCCAAGCGCGTCCAAGGATTGGATGACCTTTCCGATCGCATCGTCCAAATGCTCCACGAACGCGACCATCTTTGCGCGTCTCCGAGTAATCTCCGGCTCGCGCGCCAACACCCGATCAAGCCATTCCTGCGGCGGCTGCACAGGCGAGTGAGGCGCATTATAGGCGAGAAAGTGAAAGAAAGGCCGACCAGGATTTTCAGCGTAGGATTTTAAGCTTTCAATCGTCCAGTCCGTAAACAAATCCGTCGCATGCCCCTCGGGCTCAATAACCTCCATATTGCGACGCATGTAGTTATTTCCATGACGCAGGTGAGTCCAATAGTCATCCATCATATCGCCCAGAAATCCCCTAAACTCCTGGAAGCCTCGACGATTCGGATGATTAAGGTCACGCAAACCAAGATGCCACTTTCCCACTAAGACAGTCATGTATCCATCTTCCTGAAACACCTCGGGGAGCATTACGCTCTCTGGTCTCAAATATCCCCAATTATCTTTATCATGGGTTCGAACCACTCCTGGGACGCCGACGAACTCAGGATATCGCCCACTCAACAGCGCCGCCCGCGTCGGCGAGCATACGCAGCAATTCGCATAAAAGTCCGTAAATCGCATCCCCTGCTCCATCAGACGATCAATCTGAGGCGTCTTCAAATCCGTCGCTCCATAGCTGCTCAAATCACCGTAGCCCAAATCGTCCACCATGATCAGCAACACATTCGGACGTTCCCCCTCCAAACAGAGAAGAGCGGCGAAAACGCTAAAGACTACGGCGGCCGCGACACGGAAAATCGCGAGAGATCGACTCTGGAAACATGACTTCATTGCGTGACTGCTAGGTTGCCCCCAGAAAACTCGCTTCTAAGCGAAACGAGAGCCTTTGAATGACGAGCGCTCAAATAAGGCTCCAACAAGCCAGGGGTTATCATAAATGGGATCTAGTCACGCTACCCTCGGCACTAATCCTGACAAGTAAAATTTGGAAAAATTTTTGTATTTTTGTTAATTATTAATCCAAACTAAGAAGAAACTAATCACCCTCAATCAAGTTGATTCGCATCTAATTCCTAAATTCCGGCGGTTCCTTGAGTCTTCCGGTAATGTTTCGGCGTACACCCGAAAGCGTCCCTAAACACCTTGGTGAAATATCCGACATTATCGAATCCGGCCTGCACCCCCACCTCCGTAACGCTCAGATTAGTCGTCGTCAGAAGCTCCTTAACTCTCGCCAACTGCACGCGCTGAATCTCGGTGTGGACCGAATGCCCCAACTCCTTCATGAACTTGCGATAAGCGGTAGAGCTAGACATGCCAGTCACCGCGAGCACATCCGCAGGCGTAATCGGATCGCAGGCATGCTCCCGAATGTAGCGTATCGCGGTAACTACTTTCGATTCCTCGAACGCCATATAATCGGTCGAATCGCGCCCCTCTACTCCAACGGGATCGATGGTAGTCAAGTCCGGCGCCTTCCTGCCCTTCAACATGCCATCCAGAATTTTCGCCGCCATAAAGCCCGCCGTAGTAATGTTGGGATCCACGCTGCTCAAGCGAGGCTGCGACAACTCGCACAACCACCGATCGTTATCGACCCCCAGCACTGAAACTTCCTGCGGCACCTTCAAATCCTCCAATACGCAGGCGTCCAATACCCAACGAGCCCAACCATCGAAGAAAACAAAGACCCCGGCGGGCTTGGGCAGTCCCTTAAGCCATTTGCCCAATGAGGAGATGGCTTCCGGCATACTCACCTCCCCTCGAAAGTCAGGC
>JBCCZW010000518.1:0-3702 GCA_039186805.1 Verrucomicrobiota bacterium | reverse complement strand
GGACTTTGACGTCCACTGGATTCAAGGAAATGCCTTTCACTTCCACCAATAAGTCTCTGGGGCCGAGAATAGGTTTGTCAGCGTCGAATGCGACGAGGGAATTTTCAGCTGAGATGGGGCCTGCTTTTTGGTATCCGATTGCTTTCATTTGACGTAGATTTGCGCATCGGAAGTGCCGCTGCAACTAAAGCCTTGGTTCTATTATCCTTTAGCTAAGCAGCGGCGTGGGGAAGTTCTCGTTTCAGCGAGCGAGGGATTGCAGGGAGCGAATTCCAGCGGGGGGATCCATTAGCTTTCGTCAGACCAGAATTACGCGGTCTACTTAATCGCAACACGCGCTCTATTTTGTGGATAAGCAGGACTACTTTTGTTATATCAAAAAATAAGCAAATCTTATCGTGTGTGATGAGGTTTTCTGAAGCCCCTTGAGGGCAATTTAAACTCTTAACCTTACCTAAAATGCCAGTAGAAGCTGAAAAGAAAAACGCTTCGTTTGAATTCGAAAAGACAAGCGCATCGATAAACGCTTGGAGGGACTTCGCTGTCGGCGAGTGGCAAAGCGAGATCGACGTTCGCGGATTCATCCAAGCGAACTATAAACCTTATCTTGAGGACTACTCTTTCCTGTCCGGGCCGAGCTCGCGGACTGAGGCCCTATGGAACGAGTTGAAGGGGCTCTTGAAGGAGGAGCGAGAAGCGGGAGGCGTCCTGGATGCCGATACTTCGGTGGTCGGCAAAGTCGCCTCTCATGGAGCGGGCTATATCAACAAGGATCTTGAGCAGATCGTTGGCGTGCAGACGGATAAGCCGCTGAAACGAGCGATGATGCCTTATGGAGGTCTGAGAATCGCGCAGAAAGCGCTTCAGGCGCATGGCAGGGAGATGGATGCCGAGACGGCGGAGATTTTCCTGAAGCATCGCAAGACCCATAATGACGGCGTATTTGCTTGTTATACAGACGATATTCGAAAAGCCCGTAGCGCTGGCATCATTACAGGCTTACCCGATGGATACGGTCGGGGCCGGATCATTGGAGACTATCGTAGAGTTGCCCTTTATGGAGTGGACCGCTTGATCGAGGATAAGCGAGAACAGCTGTTGGAAAACCAAAGCGAAGCCTTTAGCGAAGAGTGGGTGAGAGAGCGCGAGGAGATCCAAGATCAAATCGTGGCTCTGAAGGATCTGATCGAGATGGCGAAGGCCTATGGAATAGATATCTCAAAGCCGGCGACGAACGCCAAGGAAGCGGTTCAATGGACTTACTTCGGTTACCTCGGAGCAGTGAAGGATCAAAATGGGGCTGCGATGTCATTCGGACGCACCGCGACGTTTTTCGATATCTACTTCGAGCGGGATTTTGCAAAAGGGAAGTTGAGCGAGGAAGAAGCTCAGGAGATTATTGATCACCTTGTGATGAAGATGCGGATCGTGCGCTTCATCCGCACGAGCGACTACGATGAGTTGTTCTCCGGCGATCCGACTTGGGTGACCGAGAGCATCGGAGGTATGGGCGAGGATGGGCGTCCCTTGGTAACGAAGTCTAGCTTCCGTATTCTGCAAACGCTGTACAATCTCGGTCCTGCTCCCGAGCCGAATTTGACCGTGCTTTGGTCAGAGGATTTGCCGCAGGGCTTTAAGAATTTCTGCGCGAAGGTCTCGATTGAGACGAGTTCTATTCAATACGAAAACGACGACCTGATGCGAGCGTATTGGGGAGACGACTACGGTATTGCTTGCTGCGTTTCCGCGATGCGGATCGGTAAGCAAATGCAGTTCTTCGGCGCTCGGGCAAACTTGGCCAAGGCCATGCTCTATGCGATCAATGGAGGTCGCGATGAGAAGACTGGCAAGCAAGTTGCGCCGGCGCGCGAACCGATCTTGGGCGAGTACCTCCAATATGAGGAGTTGAATGAAAAATTCGACGCGATGATGGAGTGGTT
The DNA here is from genome assembly GCA_039186805.1 of Verrucomicrobiota bacterium. Taxonomy (GTDB): domain Bacteria; phylum Verrucomicrobiota; class Verrucomicrobiia; order Opitutales; family Opitutaceae; genus JBCCZW01. The sequence goes on along the minus strand of JBCCZW010000518.1, from coordinate 1,762 downwards.
GGCGGCGACGTATGTGAAGGCGCTGAACATCATTCATTATATGCATGATAAATACTCCCCTGAGAACATTATGATGGCCCTGCATGATCGCGTGATACTCCGGACGATGGCTTGCGGCATCGCTGGTTTGTCGGTAGCTGCGGATTCGCTTTCTGCGGTCAAGCACTCGAAGGTCAGGGTAGTTCGCAATGAAGAAGGCTTGGCGATCGACTTCGAGGTAGAGGGTGAGTATCCAAGTTATGGAAACAACGACGACGCGGTAGACTCATTGGCGACCGACCTTGTCGAGCGTTTCATGGACAAGATTAGGAAACAACCCACCTACCGGAATTCCGTACCGACGCAATCGGTGTTGACCATCACCTCTAACGTTGTCTACGGCAAGAAAACCGGAGCGACTCCCGACGGCAGACGTGCGGGCGAGCCTTTCGCTCCCGGCGCGAATCCGATGCATGGTCGCGATAAGAAAGGGGCGGTTGCCTCGATGGCATCCGTTGCGAAGCTGCCTTACGAACACAGCCAAGACGGCATATCCTATACCTTTTCCATCGTTCCGAGAGCTTTGGGGAAGACGGGCCCGGACCAAGTCGCCAATCTTTGCGCTTTGCTCGACGGCTATTTCGCGGAGAAGGGTCAGCACATCAATGTGAACGTATTTGAAAAGGAGACCTTAGTTGATGCGATGGACCATCCGGAAAAATACCCGCAGCTCACCGTCAGAGTTTCTGGATACGCGGTGAACTTCATCAAGTTGACCCGCGAGCAACAGCTGGATGTTATCAGTCGCACGTTCCATGACAGGATTTAGGTAAGTTAGAAACAGATCTGCAAGGGAGTTCCCTTGCAGGTCTTTAATTCGGAGATTTTTCAAGATGTCCTCTTCGCGAGAGCCAACGAGCGTTTGCCCATCGGTTAATACGCTAGGTCATGTGCACTCCGTAGAAACTTGCGGGACGGTGGATGGTCCCGGACTGCGTTATGTGCTCTTCGCTTCCGGCTGCCCTTTAAAGTGTCAATATTGTCATAATCCAGATGCCCAAGGTAAGCCTTGCGGCGAGGTGAGATCCGCTGCGGATGTCTTGGCCGATCTTAAGAAGTATCGTAATTTCATCCGATCTGGCGGATTGACGATTAGCGGGGGCGAACCTCTTATGCAGTCAGAGTTTGCTCACGCGATTTTTCAGGGCGCTAAGGAAATGGGTATCCATACCGCCTTGGATACTTCAGGCTTTCTTGGGGTGAAGGCCGGCGACGAGATGCTCGAGAGTATCGACTTGGTATTGCTCGACATTAAAAGTTGGATACCAAAAGTCTATCGAGAGACGACAGGGGTAATGATCGATCCGACGATCCGCTTCGCGAAGCGATTGAATGCCCTTGGTAAGCCCACGTGGATACGTTTCGTATTAGTTCCTGGCTTAACTAACGGCGAAGAGAATATCGAAGGCTTAGCGTCTTTCATTTCGACCCTACGGAATGTGGAGCGAGTGGAGATTCTTCCGTTTCACAAAATGGGCGAGTCTAAATACGAAGAGTTGGGGATGGATTACAAGCTGGCGGCCACGCCGGTTCCGAATGCGAAGGAAATGCTTAGAGCCAAGCGCATTTTCCGCAAATATGGGGTGGAGGCGATTTAAAGATGAAAAAAGAGAAAAATCGATGGCTGATTGCCGCCTCGGCAGTAGGCGTTCACATTTCCATTGGAGCTATCTACGCGTATAGCGTATTCAAAAAGCCATTGCTGGCGGAACTTGGCTGGGAG
>JBCCZW010000517.1:0-3713 GCA_039186805.1 Verrucomicrobiota bacterium | reverse complement strand
TCTTCGTAATCGCCTCCTTCGCCTTACCCGACGAAATATTGATCACATTAAACCGCTTGTAGGCCCACTTAATCATTGGGAACTTGAAGCTCGAAGGACCACCTATGAATCGCACCGGACGATTCGACGCCGCGTATAATATAGCTGCATCCGCAAAGGTTACATGGTTGCTGATCATCAAGACGCCGCCCTTCTCAGGCAAGCGAGCCAAATTGCGCACTTTCATCGGGTACACTACTTTCATGACGCTCAAAAGCGCCACGCGTATCAGGCTTTCGGGTACGAGATAGCTCATCCAGATTACGACGAAAACCGACATAACGCCCATAAGCATCAACTGAGCATCTGGTCCCCATTCCAAAACGCGGGTCAAGAAGACCTGCAATCCCACAAAAGCGGCGCAGCCCAAATTCATAAATAGATTGCCCGCTGCCAAAGTAGAAGCGCGAGCATCGTCCCGAGACAACGCCACAAACAATCCATTCAAAGGCGCCGAGAACAAACCAGCCATGAAGCCGCTCACGAAAATCCCCATCTTCGCCCAAACGTCATGCTCCCAAGCCATCGAAGTGAGCGGCAAAAAGACCATCATCCCAATCGCCCCTATGAAAGACCAACCGATCTCAATACGTCTGCGGCAAAGCAAAGCCGCCACTCCGCTACCCAAAGCTGCTCCCACGCCCAAGGTCGCCGCCAGCATCCCTCCATCGCTCGCTGCGCCGACATTCTGACCATGCTCCCAACGACCATGCTGCATCAGAATCATAACGATCATGACGCCCGCTCCATAAAACCAAGTCAGCCCCAAGACCGTCCAACGCAAGGCCGGTTTCGCTACGATCTCCTTCACAATCGATCCAAAGAAAACCGAGTTCGTATCCAAAACATCCTTATCGCTTCGCACTCCCAATATCGCGATCAAAGCGATCGTAGCAAACACCATCGAACCCATCGCCGCGTAGGCTACCGCATTCCATGGCGATCCCGCCCATTGCCACAAGGCGTCAAACGACCAGCCACCCATTGCAAGACCCGCCAGCGTAGCCGAAATGCCAGCCAGCTCAAGCAGCCCCATAAACTGGCCGATTCGCTTATCCCCAACCAAATCCTTCATCAACGCATTGCGCGCCGGAGCCAATACGCCCGATTGCGCCGCCACACCCGCCAGACCGGCAACCATCAAACCAAACGATTCGATCCAAGCTCCCACCCCAATCACTCCAGTCGCCCCCAACTGCAATCCATAGCTAAAGCGGACCAATGCCGACTTCGACCATTTACGCGTCAGCTTCCCGAAGAAAGGCGCCAATACGATGTAAGGCACGATATAAAGGAAAGAAACGATACCCACCCAAACGGCAGCTCGATGCTCGGGCATCGTAGCCGCGACCAAACCCGAAGCGACGATCTTGCAGACATGGTCGCTAAAGCTATTCAGCGCCTGAGCGCCCACCAAAGTGTAAGGTTTCAAAAGAGATGATGATGACTTCATGCCATCCCCCTTTGCTCACCTCGCGCCAGACAAACAAAACAATACCTATTCCACTATCCTTCAACGACTTGCGAATCCATAAGAGCACATCACTAAATTTCAAACCCAGAATTGGGCAATTTAAGATATCTCTGAAAGTGCAATTTATGCACATAGTATTCATTCTCATTCGTGCCCTTCGTGCGCTCTTGACACGGCATAGCCTTAGCGACGACGGTTCGCGGACAAAAACCTCGACCTACTCCACACCCAGCACATACAGCATCGCCGTGCGCCGATCGATCCCCAAGGCTTTCGCGGTTTCCTCATAACTCCCTTTCGTCCGATACACTTCCTGAGCGTAGCGACTCAACAACTGATTCGCCGTCATTCCGTCGCTCGCGGCTTCCTTTAGGTCCGAATCAAGTTCCCGCGGAATATCCAAAGACTCCGCCTCATACTTTCCGTGTATCAAAATATTCCTCACGCACTGCTCCAGTTCTCGGAAGTTCCCTGGCCATGCATAGCTGCTTCCCAGCTTTTTCTTAATCCAGTCGCAAACCTCATTCGTTAGCCCATCGCCATCTTCGTCCCCAGCCAACTTATACGCGATGTGCGAAACCATCGTCTCCAACTCGCCCCCGGTCCCATCCAGAGCCTGCTTCAAATGCGGCGTCTGAATTCGATCCGCGCATAAACGAAAATAGAAATCCTCCCGAAATTTCCCCTTCCGAATTTCCTCCGGCAAATCCCGGTTCGTCGCCGCCATCGCCTTTCCCACAAAGCCCTGCAATCGCGTATCCCCCAAACGCTGAAATTGGCGCGTCTGCAAGACCCGCAAAAGCTTCACCTGAATCTCTTCCGAGGTCTCCCCAATCTCATCCAAGAAAACAGTTCCGAACTCCCCACATTCCTCGAAGTATCCATTTTTCTCCTGCAAGGCTCCTGTAAACGCTCCCTTCCGATGCCCAAACAGCTCCGACTCAATGAGCGTCGGCGACAAAGCCGACAAATTGATCGGATAAAACGCCGCGTAGAAATCCTCCGCAAAACCGCCCTTCTTCAGATCGAAAGGCACAAAACGCGACAAGGCGACAGCCCGCGCCACCAACTCCTTGCCAGTTCCCGATGCTCCCGTAATCAAAGTCACAATATCGCTCATCCGATTGTACAAGGAACGTTGATACCGTCGCATATCCCTTGTAAACGAAGACTGCCAGATCCGCGCCCGCAGAGACATGATAGCGGGTGAAGATCCCACCAAATACTGGAACGTATTCAGCCAGGCCCTACGAATCTGAAAATAGAACGCGAAATACAAAGCCTCTTTCTCCGCCGTAAATCGCACCCTCGTATCCACCCCCACAAAATACCTCAACCGATCTCGATACTCCAAATAGAAGTCCGTCTGATTCGATCTACCCCTCCCTCTCAAAGAATCATCGATCATCTTATCAAAGCGAGTGATGCATTCGTGGAAGAGCAAAAAGTGCATTAAATTCTCATACACCGACAGCTCGCTGTCGCTCCCCACCCCCGGCTTCGTTTCCAACCGCTTACGAGCTTTCTCCAAAATCTCACCCGCCATCGCCAACAAGCGATCCAGGTTCGGAGCTAAGGCTTTCTGTGATTCTCGCGGAGTCACATAATGCTCCCTCTCTCTGTACTCATCCCCCAAGCACTCCCTCTCCATCTCCCACCGAGCGTCCTCAAACGGATTGCAATAGACGATTTCCGCCAAACGCTTCGCTCTCTGCCAAGCCTCCCCAACAAACAACCGATCTGCCATATTCGCCTACACTATTTGTACAGCCACAACGGTCAATCCCTGACCACGCCACTCTTCTTCTAAATCCATCAGCCCAACATCCCTTTCACCATTCCACACTCGCTACTCACTATTCCTAAAGCTCCATCCCCTCAACCTTGCGACTCCTCAAATCGAGAATACTCTGCTCCAATCCTTCCACTTGAAAAACCTTCTCCGGCAAACCGATTTTCAACTCGGCATCCATCACCTGAAACCGGGTTTTATCACGCGTCACCTCATTCCTCACGTCTACGGATTTCGGATACGCTTCACCACTTTCCCCATCCTTCTTAAACTCCAAAATCGAAAGCGTTTTCAAGTGATCCTTATCGGGGCCATAAATCTCAGCCTTCATCACCGCAAAAAATTGGTCGTCCACAAAAATCCGAACGCCTGACACCATCGACTGCAACTGCGTGTCCTCCTTAGGTG
>JBCCZW010000516.1:0-3717 GCA_039186805.1 Verrucomicrobiota bacterium | reverse complement strand
TATTTCCCGTTGGATTCCAATATGCCGGCAATCCCTCGGAATCCGTATTCACTGAGCAAGTACGCGACGGAGCAGATGCTGGAGTATTTCTCGAAGTCGACTGGGATGACTTGTATTGCGATTCGCTATCCTTGGCTGTTGGGCGATTATTATCTGAGAATAGGTGTTGAGAGGGGAGGATTTGAACGCGGGAACTGCCATGATGGGTTTGCGTACTTACCGGTCTACTCGGGGGCGGAGGCTGCGATCTGCGCATTGAACGCGGACATTGAGGGGTACCGCTGCTTTTTCGTGGCGTCCAAGGATAACTTGGAACAGCGGTCGGTGTCGGAGATTGTGGGGGAGCAGCTTTCGGGGGTTGAGTTGAAGAAGCCTTTGGACGAGCTGGATTCGTTAGTAGATACTTCGGTCGTGGAGAAGGAGTTAGGTTGGGAGCGTCCGCAAAGTCTTGCAGAGTCTTTGGAAAAGTACGGTCATTTGGAGGATGTCCGGCCTTAGGTTCTACAACAGGTATACTTCTCGCTTAGAAGAAGAGGAGATTTATGGAGAGAAGCCGTTGCGGTGGGTCTATGAGACTCTGCTAGGCAAGCTTTCGCTGTGGGCGCTTGTGAGGCGACCTATTGTGTCCGCCTGGTATGGGTGGCGGATGAATAAGCCTAAGAGCTGCGAACGGATCAAGCCGTTTATAGAGCAGTATGAATTGGATACGTGGGAGTTTGCGGCGGATGTCGAGTCGTATTCATCATTCAATGACTTCTTCTTCCGAAAGCTGAAGTCGGAGGCCCGTCCGCTTTGCGAAGGAGATACGGTAGCTCTGCCGGCGGATGGACGACATATGGGGATCGCTGAGTTGGAGAGGGAAGCGGGGGTTTATGTGAAGGGTCAGCGTCTGGATTTGAGAAGCTTGTTGGGAAGCGGGAGTTTAGCGGAGACGTTTGCGGGCGGGGTTTGCGTGATCTCGCGTTTGTGTCCGGTGGACTATCATCGCTTTCATTCGCCTGTTTCCGGGAAGATCGTTTCCCAGCGGCTGATCAATGGGGATCTGTTCAGCGTGAGCCCGATTGCTCTGGGAAAACGTATCGAGTATTTGTGGGAGAACAAACGGTTGCTGACCGTGATAGAGAGCGCGGAGTACGGCTTAGTCGCTTACCTTGCGATAGGCGCGACGATGGTAGGCAGTATCAAGATGACGAAGAGGAAAGGGGAGACGGTTGAGAAGGGGGAAGAGATGGGTTATTTCGAGTTTGGAGGCTCGTGCGTGATGACGCTTTTCGAGGCAGGCAAATTGGAGTTGACTGAGGATTTGAAGGCAAAAGGGGCGGAGCAGCTCGAGGTTTATGCGAAGGTGGGAGATGTGTTGGGGAGGAGGAAATAGTGAACGTTAAATGGGTAGTGTGGAATTTGAATCTCGACGGAGATTGATGTTGACAGGCGGAGTCTGGATTAATGTGTTTTCGACCCTTCATCTTTATGGTGGCTGTAGCTCAGTTGGTTAGAGCATCGGTTTGTGGTACCGAGGGTCGCGGGTTCGAATCCCGTCAGCCACCCCATTGGTGATGTCAAAAGGGGCTTCTCGCGGCCAGGGGTTTGAGACTCCTTCTGCGAGATGGATTGTGTGAAACAATGGTAGCGAAACAGCGGGCGAAGCTGAGCCAATCCTGCCTGGCCCAGTAATTTCCTACCTCGGATTAGATCCTTTTTGTGAGGCTTTTTTGGAATTGAAAGATCGAGGCGTGAAGCCTCTTCCTACAAGGACTCCGCTAGTTTCTTGCCGCTGAGGATGCTGGCGCCAAGGGCGATGCCGTCGATGGAGTGGCCGCCGAAGTGGAGGTTGGGGCAGTCTTCTTCTAGGCCTCTCAGGGTTTTGGACCAGTCGGTGAAGGCGGCCGTGTATTGAGGGATGGCTTGGGGCCAGCTGGTGAGGTGGGAAAATGTGGGGTCGCCGGTGAGGCCGATGAGGTCGGCAAGGTCTTTTTGCGCGAGGTCGATGAGTTCGTTTTCGGTTTTGTGGGCGAGCTCGGGGCGGCGGCGTCCGCCGATCATTACGGTGAGGAGGTGGTGTTCGTCAGGGGCGCGCTGATTGTAGAGGCTGGAGCTAAAGAGGGCGCCGAGGATGTTTCGCTTTTCTTTGCTAGGGATGAGCATGCCGAAGCCGTCGAGTAGGTGTTTGATTTGCTCTTTTTTGTAGCCGAGGGCGAGAGAGTGGACGGCTGGGTAGGGAAGGTCGGGTGTGGCTTGTAGTTGTTCGGCAATGTCAGTTTGCCAGGCGATCTTCTTGATGGCGTGGGATGGGAGGCAGACGATGAGGTGTTTGGCGAAGCCTTCAAAGTTTGTTAAACTCGCTTGAGCTCGTTTAAGTGTCGTCGCTTCGCTCCTCGGTACCCCATCGCTTTGTTTCCAGGTGACTTGCCATCCTTTATCGTTCCGATTTATGGCGACAACGGAAGAGTTGAGCCATAGGCGGTTGCCGAGTTTGCGGGCGATGGTTTGAGGGAGGATCTCGAGGCCGTCGCGAAAAGTGATGGATTCTTTTTTGTAGGAGGTGCCTTCGGCTTTGCGTTTCTTTTTGTAGCGGAGCGCTCCTTTGAGAATGGAGCCGCCGTCTTGCTCGAATCCGTACATGAGCGGGAAGGCGTGCTTAAGGATGAGCTCTTTTGGATCGCCGGCGTAGATGCCGCTGACGAAGGGGTCGATGGCGTAGTCGAGGAACTCGGGGCCCATGCGGCGTTTGACGAAGCTCGCGACGCTTTCGGTATCGGATTCGGGTGGGGCGAGCTTTTTACGGAAGGGTTCGCTTAAGAAGCCGAGTTTGGCTTTGAGAGAAAAGAGAGGGGTGGTGACTGCTTGGAAGGGCGATGCGGGGGCGGGGATGGGGCGGCCGTTTCGGACGATAAAGCGTTTAGCGGCGTTGGGATCGCTGTGGAGGAGTTGGTCGTCGAGGCCAAGTTCGGTGATAAAGGTTTCGACCCAGGGATCGGTTAGGAGGAGGGAATTGGGGCCGTTTTCGTGGAGGTAACCGTTCTCTCGATACGTGGTGATAGGACCGCCGGGATGCGAGCGCGCTTCAATGATGGATACGTCTAGTCCTTTTTGTTGGAGTAGGTATCCCGCGGTGAGGCCGGAAATGCCTCCTCCTAGTATGATGGCGTCTTGCACGGTTGAGAGTTGGGGGACTGGTTTGTTTTAACCACAAAAGCCACAAAAGGGGCAAAAGTCACAAGAGATGTTGGGCAGTGGGATTTTTGAACTACTGATGGACACTGATGATGTTGGGATGTGTATTGGGAATTTTGTTACTTCTTGTGGCTTTTGGATCTTTTGTGATTTTTGTGGTTAAATTCTTCGGTTTGATGAGTTTGAGTGGGTTGATATTGGGCTCTGGAGGCCGTGCGCAAGCGTAGGCACTACGGACTATTTGTAGTTGGTGACGGTTTCTACTAGGGCTTGCATGTTTTCGATTTTGGCGGTGGGGAGGATGCCGTGGCCTAGGTTGAAGATGTGGCCGGGGCGGTTTTTCATGGAGTCTAGTATTCTGGTGGCTCGGTTGATCACGATGTTGGGAGTTGTATTCAGAATTACGGGATCTAGGTTGCCTTGGATGGCGACGTTGCTGGGGATTTGAGCAGCTGCTTCTTCTATGGGTATAGTCCAGTCGACGGCGACGGCCTTGGGGCCGGTGGCGGCTTGGCGGGCGATGTGGGGGACGGTGCCTTTGGC
>JBCCZW010000515.1:0-3760 GCA_039186805.1 Verrucomicrobiota bacterium | reverse complement strand
CGGAGTTCACGCACCCCAGTCTCAATAAGCCTCCGGGAAATCCAAATCAGATTCAAATGCGTGACATTCAAAAATCGATCTATCACATTGAAAAACATTAACTTACATATCCCAAAACTGTCCTTAGTTGGACACTAGTGATTCATTTTATTTCATTATTGAGATTGAGCAGCGCGAAACTCTTCATACTTCTCGCTGCGCTTGATTAGGATCGACCCGATAATCAGGAATACCGACACCCCCGGTCCAAATGCCCAGGCAATGGAACGTTCAACCGACTCCTCTTGATCGGTAGTTCCTGACTCGTAACCGATCCAAGCTAAGAAAAAGCCAGAGAAGCCTATGCCTATCGCTCGAGCGATCTTCGAAAGCATCCTCCAAACTCCATAATATAATCCCGAGACATCCATCCCATGCGCTCTTTTTTCGAGCTCGACAAAATCGGAGAATAGGGAGTCCAGCAAAACGATACTTGCGACCAAGCCGCCTCCCACAACCGAAACGATCAAAGCCGGATAAATCACCCCAGAAGGAATCGCGGGATACACGACCGCCGAAATCCCCGCTAGAGTCAACGCAGCGGAAACGAACAAGAACTGCTTTCGCTTGAAACCGGAAACCCAAACCCAGGCTGGAGCCGCCAAGATGATCATCACCGTTAAAAGCAAGAGAACCCAACCGATCTCCCTCTCTCCATACCCAAGCGTCGATTTGTAGTAAGGGATCGCCAGGCTCGAATTGAGCGAACGACTCACCGCGATGGCAATGAATCCAATAACCAAATACACGAAGAAAGGAGCCTTCATCCCATAGCGAAATACCTTACAGATCCCTACCAAGCCCAAGCGGTCCCCGCTCGACGCCGTCTGGGCAAACTGGGCCTTCAACCCCTTGAAGGCGCGCAATGCAGTCGCCAAGCAGCCTAGAGCAGCGAGCGCTCCCAAAAAGAGACCTGAAGATTCCCGCGCCGCCAGGGTAGAGCTCACAGAATCCAAAGGACCTCCCATCGCTAAATAAGCCGGAATTCCAATCCCCACCAGCAATCCGACCGAACCGAATACGATCTTCCAACTAAAGAGAGAGGCGCGCTCGCGTTCGCTCCCCGCAAGGTCATTTATAAGCGATAAGTAAGGCACTCCAAATAAAGTAGTCGCCGTATTCACCATCAGATAACTGAGGAGCAGATAATTAAACAAGGCTTCCTCAGAATCGCCAACGGGCGGGGAAAACAGCAAAGCGAACGAAAAGCAGATCAAAACCGAACCCGCCACCATAAACGGGACCCTCTTACCCGCTAACGTTTTCGCCGCAGTATTGTCCATCACTGCCCCCATCAAGGGATCGCTTACCGCGTCCCATATAACCGCGAGCGCAATCGCTAAACCGGCGGAAGCAGGTGAGAGTCCCGCCAGTATGTATAAGTCCAGCAAATACACTTGCAGCATCAACTCAATCGCGCTCAGACCCACCGACGCGACGCCGTAGCCAGCTTTGCCCGGCAAACTCATTTTCATTCTCTGTCTCTCTCCCATCGCTATCTCGCTTTCTTAATCTATTCGAACCATTCAGATCGCGAATTTCTCTTTGATCGGTAGGCAATCCTCTCGCTGTCCCAACCAAATGCTAAAGTAGAAGCGGGCGAAGCCCTCATCCCTAATCGTGGCGAGCTTGGAGCCATTCAGATACAAGCTGAGCCCACTTTCCGGCTCATAATCCAGACGGTACGTGTCTCCTTTCCGCACGTCTTGATAAGCGCGATTGAGGGCCGCAAGAGAATCCGCGTAGTACTCCCGATCGAGAGAGGTCGCTTCGACCTTCAGAGCTCGATCTCCTGCCTTCGTCAGCTGACTCGCAGTAAAGCCTCGATTGTATCTGAATACTAATGACATCGAGCATTTACCCAAATTCTCGATCGGATCGCAATCGCTAGTCGCATAGAGCGATATATCGAATAGCTTATAAATCCCCAAGAGCTTGTAGTCATAAGTACCCCTATAATTCAGCTGATCGAAAAATCGAACCTCCTCCAGAGAGTCCTGAGAGGCCTCAGCAGTAAGGGAAAGGCTTTCCCCTGATTGATAATCAACAGCCGCCAAGGAGGCAGCGCCAAGCGCTATCAAAAGCGCGTATATATACTTTTTCATAATGAAGAATGATTGATTTTTATTATTTTAAGAAAATGCATGAGCCGGATCACCGGATAAACAGGATCGAACTCGAACCACTTCGACGCGAAGTTGGCAGCTTTCGGGAATCTATGGTGGTTGTTTTGAAAGGTCTCGCCCGCCAGCAGTAGATCCCAAACAAATGTATTCCTCGAACAGTCCTTTATTCTGTAGTTCACATAGCCATACTTATGGCCGCACCAATTCACCAAAGCGCCATGGATAGGGCCCATTAAGAAATGGATCGGCAAGAGGAGAAACCACCAATAAGACGGCGCGAAATTCGCGTAGAAAAGCGCATAGAATACGCAAAATACCAAACGTACGATCAAGCGATTGCCCAAACGATCAACGAAATCCCAAGTCGGCAAATTCTCGATATAGGCAGAGTTGGACTTCCTCTTGCCGGACTTGAACTCGCTATAGACATGAGCTGTATTCCGCATCATCGCCCAAACGTCTTTGAAGAAGTGGGGCGAATGCGGATCTTCTGGCGTATCGCTATGCTTGTGATGCTCAGCGTGCAGAGCTGCATAGGACTTCGGATGCAGAAAGGAAGATCCTTGAGCAAGGAACGTGAAAAGATAGAAGAACCGCTCCCAATCCAGATTCATCCGAAACATCCCGTGAGCCATATAGCGATGCAGAAAGAAGCTCTGCGCGAATACGCTCGCATAACAATGCAATAGGAAAAACACTATAATCGCCGTCATCATCTCTAAGATCAGGCGGAGCGATCCATCCGTTTTTTGAATACGTAGTGGGCGACTCCCCACTCGTTCCCCTTATCGTAACCGAACAGCTCGGCGCAGGCCAAGAAGAAGAGCCGCCACCTCCAAAGCCGCAATTTTGCCTGATCGCGTCCATCTCCCTCCGATAAGACTTCTAGAGCGGGCGCTTCATTTCTATTCAGATTCGCCAGCCAAGCGTTTGAAGTTTTCTCGTAGTGCGTTCCATCTAGGTCCCAAGATTTCTCCAACTCGAGATGCCGATCGAAACGCGGAAGAAGATCGCGCGACGGCATAATGCCTCCCGTAAAGAAGTACTTTGCCATCCACTCTTTCGGATTATCCGCATTAAAGGGATAAGCATATTCCTTGTGGCAAAACACATGCGCAAAGAACCTCGCCTCCTTCTTCATCCAATGCGAAATGCGAGCGAAGAGCCGTTCGTAGTTTCGTACATGTTCCAGCATTTCAACCGATACGATTCGATCGAAACGACGATCGGCTTCGAAGCGATTGATGTCGCAGGTGATCACTTCCAGATTCGCAATCTCCACCCTCCTCGCCGCTGACCTGATGTATTCAGCCTGACCATACGAATTCGATACGGCTGTAAAATGCGAATTCGGGAAGTGCTCCGCCGCCCAGAGACTGAAGGACCCCCAGCCGCAACCCAACTCAAGCACATCTTGTCCGTCCTTTAACGCTGCTCTCTCCCCAATCTGCCTTAGAGACTGTCCAATAAGTCGTGAAAGCGATATTTTTTCGGTTTTCACGCACTTTGTTAGCGCTTTTTCCAAAAAGCTTCCTACTATAGGGAGTCGATGGAAAAAGAATCATATCCAAGCGACCTGACCGACAGCGAGTGGG
>JBCCZW010000514.1:0-3761 GCA_039186805.1 Verrucomicrobiota bacterium | reverse complement strand
GATGAAATGGATTGTGAAAGGAGACTGGGATGGGTTTTTCGGCTTGGGGCTGAACAACTTCATCAACTTCCTTTTGATCATCAGTCTCTCGCAATTCGTATTGGGTTTTTCGACGGAGTTGATTGCGACGCGGGTGTTGCCGGGGATGGCGATGGGCTTGCTGTTTGGGAATGTGTTCTACGCCTGGCAGGCGAGGGCGTTAGCCAAGAGGACGGGGCGGGATGATATCTGCGCTTTGCCTTATGGGATCAATCTGCTGCCGATTTTCTTCTATACCTTTTACGTGATGCTGCCTGCTCAGCAGATCGCGTTGAGCAGTGGGGCGAGCAAGGAGGAGGCTGACCATTTGGCGTGGGTGGCGGGGATATTGGCTTGCGTGGGTTCGGGGATCATCGAGGTAGTGGGGTCGTTTTTCGCTCCTTACATCCGCAAAGTGGCGCCGAGAGCGGCGATGTTGAGCGCCTTGGGAGTCATTGGGATTTTCTATATCGCAGCCGACTACGCGTTTCGGGCTTATGAGTTTCCGCTGATCGGCTTGCCTACGCTGTTCCTTACTTTGTATTTCTATTTTGGCGGAGAGAAAGCGAAGTGGGGTATCCCTGGAGGGTTGATCGTATTGGTTATCGGGATACTGATAGCTTGGGGTACTTATGGATTGGGTTTCGAGAGTCCGGTAGGAAGGTCTGGAGGCTCCGGTTTGGAATTAGGGATTTATTTGCCCTGGTTCTTCGGGTTGGAGGCCTTTTTGTCGATCGGACAAATGGCGAGTTTCGCGGCGGTGATCATTCCGATGGGCTTGATCAATGTGGTGGGTTCGATGCAGGCTTTGGAGTCGGCTGCCGCTTCGGGCGACGACTTTCCTCCAAAGTCTTCGCTCGCGATCAATGGGGCAGGCACGATTATCGCGGGCGCGCTTGGGTCACCGTATCCAACCACCTTGTACATTGGGCATCCGGGTTGGAAGGCGATTGGGGCGAGAGCGGGCTATTCTCTTATAAATGGCGTGTTGATGTCGTTTCTCTGCTTGACCGGGTCTCTGGGTTTCTTGTCGGAGTATGTCCCGATCGAAGCGGGCATGGCTATTTTGATTTGGATTGGGATCACCATAGGCTCTCAGGCCTTTCAAGCCGTGCCGAGAGCCCATGCCCCTGCGGTAATTGTCGGCTTGATTCCTGGCGTGGGCGCTTTTGCCGCGTTGCTGGTGAAGAGGGTCTTGGGGACGGTGGGCTATGGTGGGGAAGAGAAGCCCTACGATTTCGAGTTGCTGGGAGATCTAGCGGAAAAGGGTAATTTGTACGCGAAGGGCGTTTTTGCGCTGGAGCAGGGCTGGTTGTATGCGTCTATCCTGCTTTGCGGTTTTATGGTGGCTCTGATCGAGCGAAAATTTTGGGCGGCGCTCGCTTGGATGGGAGCGATGAGCGGGTTGTCGATGGTAGGAATTCTCCATCATTTTCGAGTGCTTGATTCCGACATCACTACCGCGTTGGGCCCTGCTTGGGAATGGGTATTCGCTTATTTGTTGGCAGCAATCGTGCTTGTAGTTGTGCGGTTATTGATGATGAATCCGGAGAGTAAAGATACAAATTAGATTATGCCGATAGTTCGATTATCAGGAAAAGTTGAAGGTGAGAGCGATGAGAATAGAGAGTCTAGGGCTAAGATGCTATACACTCTGTTTGCCAATGGATGGGATATATATAATTCCAATGGAGATCAGAAAATAACGCTCTTTAATATAGAGCGTAAGATTCAGGAGTCGGATGCGTTTGTATTTATGCCGGGAGCTTCCTTGGAGGATCTTTTCAAGGCTGTATCCATTTTCGTGGGCTATCAGACGCTAGACCCTCATCTCTTTGGAAAGGCTACGGTGATCTTGAATTCAGATGGATCCTGGAATTCGTTGCTTAAGCTTCTTGATGATTTGCAGGGCTTCGGGGCAATACGGCAGAACTTCCGAGATTTTCTAGTCGTCGCCGATTCGCCCGATGAGGTTCTTTCAAGTATAGATCGGGTCAGAATCGAAGGGTTGCCTGATGTGGGAAGGAAGAGGGTGACTACGAATCGAACGGATTCTTTCGAAAAACCAAAACCTTCGGAATTGGGACAAAGCGTCTGCGTCTTTTGCTCGGCTTCGATGGATGAGAAGGTGTATTTAGAAGAGGGATACGATCTGGGACGCTTACTAGCGGAGAATCAGCTGGGTTGCGTGTCGGGAGCGGGAACCACCGGCGTGATGGGCGAGGTGGTGCGAGGAGCCGCTGACGGAGGTGGTTGGGCGGCCGGCTCGAATGTACCCCATATTATCGAACTGGAAGGTCTGCCCGATGGCTTGTCCGCCTTTTGGCTCACTACGGACATCTATGCCCGGATGGAGGCGATGATGGTGAATTCCGACAAGTTTGTGATTTTTCCTGGCGGTGCGGGAACGGTACAGGAGACCTTGGCGCTGCTCATCCTGAAGCAAGTGGGAAGCCCGTTGATGAGAGGCAAGGACGTGATCATCTACAACCGTGGGGCTGTTGGTTTGGAAGCAGGCTTTTGGGACAGTTTGCTGGAGGTCCTTTCTCCTTGGGAGGGCAAGGGGCTGTTTTCCGTGGAAACGGATCTCGAGGGTCTAATGAGTTCGATCAAGGAAGGATAGAGATGCCTTTTGGCCTTTAAAATAGATTTGAAGATATGAGTGAAACGAGCCCACGAAAGATTATAATAGACTGCGACCCCGGTGTGGACGATGCACTTGCCATCGCTTTGGCGATCGAGTCGCCTGATTTCGAATTGATCGGTTTGACCACGCTCTATGGTAATGCGGATATCGAGACGACGACGGCGAATGCTCTGCGTGTAATTGAAATGTCAGGACAAAGCATACCCGTTGCCAGGGGAGCCGGACGACCCTCGGTCATTCCCTTGCCGGAACCGCCCGATTTCGTTCATGGGAAGGATGGTTTCGGCAATACGTACTTTCCGGCTCCAGTGTCCCAGCCGATTGAGCAGCCCGCGGCAGAATTTATCGTCGATGCGATCAATGCGAATCCGGGCGAGGTTTCGCTGGTATGCGTAGCAGGATTGACTAATATTGCCGATGCGCTCGCTCTCGATCCGAGTATTGTCGAGAAGGTGCAGGAGGTGGTGCTGATGGGTGGGGCGCTTTATCGGCCGGGAAATGTGACTCCGGTAGCGGAGGCCAATATAGCAGAGGATCCCCACGCAGCGGATATTGTTTTCACTGCGTCTTGGAAGCTTACGATGGTAGGTTTGGATGCGACATTGAGCACTTATTTATCTCGAGCCCGCTTGGACGGAATTCGAAGGAGCAACGCTCGATTTGGCGATTTCCTTTATCAAGTGCACCAGTTCTATATCGACTTCTATGCAAGCCGGGAACCGGATTTAGATGGCTGCGCGGTGCATGACTCGGCGGCTTTGCTTTATCTGCTCGACCCGACTCTGTTTGAAACGACGGCCGGACCCATTCGAGTAGTCGTTGAGGGGATAGCCATTGGTCAGACGATTATGGCGGCTTACGATTACCAACGAGAGCTAGAGCCCTGGCGCGGCAAACCGGATGTAACGGTGACGCTGAAAGTCGATTCGGATCGGTTGATTGGGCTGATTGAGAAGATCTTGTCGGACTAGGTGGTGTGAGGGTCTATTTGACCCTCGTATCTTGGCTTGATCTGTTAGTAGCTCAGCTTAGAACGCCTTTGCCAAAGTCGTGGCCACGCCGCGTTACTAACAGATCAAGCCAAGATACGAGGGTC
>JBCCZW010000513.1:0-3787 GCA_039186805.1 Verrucomicrobiota bacterium | reverse complement strand
GACAGGCGGGGCAAAAAAAAAAGGAACCGGGTGACTCGTATCCAGACCATGAGCCAACTTCAGCACACGGGCCTCGGAAGCGCCCTCGCCCCGACCCCCAGAAAGGTAAGCATAGATTCCGGAGGCAAACAGTACGCCAACGAACACGCCTACCGTAAAAAATGAAAGACTTTTACCCATAACTAAGAAACGAATTTCACACTCGTGTAGGTTTTCTTAGTAAAATGACAAGTACTCTCCGAGCAAACAGAAATTCTAATGATCAGATTAGGGAGGTTCGTGAAGCCGACTACAAAATGAAAACACAATTCTCCATCACGAAAACCCTGGACACCCTACACGTATTTGTTTCATGAGAATGATGATCTCCAGCGAACTCAGAAACCCACTCGATTCCCGCGCTTCCATGACGACTCCGATAAACCATTTCCTGATCGAGAACAGCTTCGATCTCAGCTCCAATCCCTGCGTCAGCCCAGACTTCTGCCTCGACTGGACTCGTTGCCGATCAAATCTGAAAGAGGGCCGCTTCACGGAATACCCAAAAAGCAAAATCACGCTCAAGTCTGGAGCCACCCTCAGCCTCATAGAAGATCAGGAGAACGACCATGCATGGAAGCTGACGGACCTCACGCAATTTGAATTCCTTTCTCAGGGCACGCAAATCGACGAAGTCCTCTACTTCCCAGCTTCCTTCGAGAATCTCATAGCGCTCAAGAATCGCCTGCTCGAAGACGACCCGAGGTGTACCGTGTTTCCCAGCGCCGACGAACGCCTCGGCAAGCAGACCCTCGGCATCGGAGCTCGCTTCACCACGCTTCACTGGCCCGCTGTCGAATGGGCGATGGCGAAGCTCGGCATCGGTCTCACCGCTAATCAAAACAGCGTTCCGCGCGAACTTGTCTACAGCGTCGACGCGATGCTCAACGACGAACTGGAGACCGTACCCTTTCCCTTCATCGGAACCGACGTACCCGAAGGGCATCAAGGACAGAGCATAGAAGGCATGAGCCACGGAGCCATCATCAGCAAACTGAAAACCGGCTTCCACCTGCACGGCATCGCTTGGAGCTTCAACGCCGACCACCAGCCAATAGGAGGCAAATTCGACGCTCGCGAAGACCCCCTCGTTGAAGGGTGTCTATTCGCTAGCTATATCACCTTCGACCTATCTCCCGAGCTCGCTATCACAAAGGTTCCAGAGGATCCGTCCTTGCGGTCTCAATACATAAATCAAAACCTCCCTGAGGGTATTCTCGCTTCCGTGAAAACGTGCGTTCGCGAACTCGGTCTCAAACTGGACGACAGCTCTTTCGAGAACCTAGTCTGCCTGGTTTGGCCAGCCATGAAAAAGATGAAGGCTCGCGACCAAAAATACGCAGCCATCCGTCGTAGATTTTTCACTACGGAAAAGGGGCGTACCTATCTACGCGAGCTCTCCATCGACGAGCTCCCCGGTCTCACCACCCCGGAAACGACCGCCATCATGCTTGCCTTCTGCGAGGCCATGGAAATGCCCGTGAATTTCATTGCTCCTGCATTCGGGTTTCAGAAAAACGCCCCTTACCCAGACAACGAGCGCCTTCTACAGCTGATAGAAGCGCAATGGAAGATCTGCGAAAAATGCGGAGTCTCTATCGGCTTTCACTCCGGCTCGGGAAAATCGGAGGCAAACTACCGCATCATGGGCCAAGCCACCGGTTCTAATTTGGAGATCAAGACGAGCGGGCGCTACACCTACGAAATGGGCATCGCCCTCTCCCAATCGAAAGACCCTTCCGACCAAGCCCTCTGGCAAGACTGGTATGCATTCACTAAGGAACTCGCCCGCCAAGGGGCTTTCTCCGATGACGAAACCGAGCGGAACGCCGCGCGAGAATTCATCGAAGAGAGCCTACCCGTAGAAAAGCGCTCGCCAAATCTATTCTCCAGCAAGGAATCATGTCTCCAGGTTTTAGATACAATTAATCCCTCGCCTAAGCATATGCTATTCTTCGAGTACAATTTCCTCTACGTGCTCGCCGGAAAGGGAGCATCGCAAAAAAGCGCCCTCGGAGACCACAGCCCATCAGGCTATCGTCAGCGTAAACGATTTTACTCCATCAGCGATGGAGCTCGCCTGACCTACTCGAAGAGAGTAGCGGAATACATCGTATTCTTGGCTGAGGCAACCGGCCTATGCAGCGAAGCGACTGCCCAAAACGCTCTAAGCGTCCTCAAAGGATACAATACCTACCAAGACCTGATAGACGCCATCGCTCCGCTCCCGGTAGACAGTTAATCCAAATAATCGCTACGCGAGTGACGAATCCCCATCTAGGTCGAGAATCGCTCAAAGCTTAGAAACCATACAAAAAAGCTGCCGCATAAAATGCGGCAGCCTACTAACCTGGATTTGAGGAAAATCCTACCTTAAAAAGGCGTGTTGTTAGAATTCGAATACATTGGTCAATTGCCAAGTAGTGGATCCGGGGATACGAACCGCAGCCCATGAGCCATCAGGCTGAGTCGAGATCGGGATCAATTCCTTCTCAGCGAAAATGTCGCGGACGTTGAGCTGCACGCGCCAGTTCATGCCGTTCTCCAGCTTCTTGCGGTAAGAGAAGGTCAAATCAACCTTCGTGTCAGTAGGACCGATGTGAGGGCTGTTCAGATCGTAAACGGGGTCGCCATTTTCGTCTTCAGTAAGATCGTAGCCAAGAACCACATCATCCGCCCAACGGAATCCACCTCCAACGGAGAAGCCTTTCAAGAAGCCTTCATTGAAACGGTAGTTACCTACCGCGTTGAAGCGCCACTCGCGAAGCTCGGGAGAAGCCGTCCCCTCAAGCAGCTTGGTCAAGGAATACTTAGCGCGGAACTTGTTCCATTGCTTGGCCGTCGTGTTCGCGCCGCCACCACCGTAGAGACGAATGTTGCCGGCTTCGGTGTTTGCGAAATACCAATCGGTGAGCTCTACAAACTCGATCACTTGCCTACCGCCAACGTTGTTGCGGAACGCTTCCGTCTGCGAAGCGTTCATCGTCAAACGAAGATTCTGGTTTGGCGAAGCCGTAAACTCGAACTCCTTACCAATAGAAGTCGCGTCTTCAGTGTAGGCCAATCCCGTTGGATTTCTTTGAACGAATCGCTTCACCTCAGTTCCGAGCCCATCAAGGCTCCAAGCTTCCGCAAAGGTGGGGAAGGTTGTAATAACCGCGTCGCGGTAAGCGCGCCAATCAGCAACTGCTAGATCCTCATACGCTTGGTCGAATACGCCATCAGGATTCTTCATGTTGAAGCGCCACTGACGATAGGTCGGGTTGTCTTCGCGTACGCCATCTAGCGTCTCGCCTTCCGCGATGTTGTAGCTATGGACGTTTGACCAAGTTTCGCCGAGAGCGAGAATGTTGCCCATGATCCAAGTGTTTTGGAGATAGGCCGAAGTAGCATCCTGAACCGACGTCTTGTAGTCGGTGACCTTTAACGAGTACTTACCATTCTTTGTCGAAACCAAGATACTCTTGTCTCGAGTATTGCCTGTTGGGGCTGAGATTGGCTGACCAAACATGTCGTTACGACCCGCGCCGCCTTGGAAGTTTTCCGATTCATTGTAGTACAAGCTTACGTTGAACGGTAGCCAATCTGGAGAACCGAGAAGCTCATCCGCATGAACAGCGATACTATAAGTATGAGTCTGACCGCCTTCAATAACCGTTTCCTGAAGATCAATATTATAAGCATCATCGCGATCAGAATCAGGATCAATATCGGCCAACTTGTAATCCAAAGGCGCTGATCGATTGCG
>JBCCZW010000512.1:0-3790 GCA_039186805.1 Verrucomicrobiota bacterium | reverse complement strand
GACGATTTCTTTGGATCCGATGTCTGCGCGGGGCATCTTGGCTCATAAGGGGATTGCGGTAAGGCTGAGCGATGAAGCGGTGGTTGTATTCGACACCGATTTGCTCCGATTAGCCGGCGCATGGACCGGCGGCTTTTTAAAATGGTACCCGGCGAGAGATGGTTTGCAGGAGTTTCCGAGTCCTGATGGGTTTATGCATTTCGCAACGGCTCGGAAACCGGGTTGGTCGGCAGATGGAAGGTTTCGCGATTCAAGAGCGTGGAAGTATGGTCCGATTTCGCAAAGCGAGGGCAGGTATGAGGGCTTGTACTTGAAGGGTGATCGTGTGGTTTTTTCTTATCGAGTGGGAGAAAGAAAGGTACTGGAGTCGCATCGCTATGCGAGAGTTGATGGGGAGCCTGTGTTTTCACGGATTTTGAACGTGAGCGGCGGGGAAAGCGCGACGCATCTTCAAGTTCTGCAAGCTCCCGACGGCGATGGGAGTTCGATTGAAGTGAGGGTTTTGTCACCAAATTATGGATATGTTTCGGTACAGTCAGGGCTTAGTGAACGCAGGGTGTTTTACCGAGGATTGACTGGGGATGCAATCTGGCGATTGAGCGAGCGACAGCTGACGCTTGAGTTGCCGGCAGGAGGCGGCGAATCGGACTTTGAGCTAGGTATAGGGGCAGTTTCTATGCGAAGCGCCGAGAAGGCTATGCCTGCGGGGTGGGATGCGTCGCATCGGGGTTTGGATCTAGAAGGATTGACCGAGGCTGGCGAGGGTCGCTGGGATGCGTTGAAGACGGAGATTTTGAGCGGCGAAGAGAAAGGTCCGTTTGCGGTGGATGACTTTGCAGCTCCTCATGATAATCCTTGGAATTCGTTTTTGCGATTTTCGGGAGTAGACTTTCTGTCGGAGAATCGAGCGGTTTTGTGCTCTTTGAGCGGCGATGTGTGGCTGGTTGATGGAATCGCCAGCGACAGCGGGACGGCGCGGTGGACGCGTTTTGCGACTGGCTTGTATCAGCCGCTGGGGATCAAAGTAGTGAATGGAGTGATACATGTGACGGGGAGAGATCAGATTACGCGCTTGCGCGATCTGAATGGAGATGGCGAGGCGGATTACTATGAGAACTTCAACAATGAGGTAATGGCTTCGAATAACTTTCACGCCTTTACCCTAAATCTGGATACGGATTCCAAAGGGAACTTCTATTTTGCCAAGGCGACGCCTTGGCCCCCTGAAAAGAATGGAGTGAAGGCGGAAGTCACGCCGCACCATGGGGTATTGTTTCGAATGCCTCCGGATGGAAGTTCGCTTGAAGTGGTGGCGACGGGACTGAGGAATCCGAATGGTATGTCCATTGGGCCTAACGATGAGATTCTGTATAGCGACAACCAAGGAAATTGGGTGCCGACCAGTAAGGTGCATCGAATCCGTGAAGGAGCGTTTCATGGCTTTATTCCGTCAGTTCGAGAAGAGGAGCCTCCGAAGGATTTCGAGAAGCCGATGGCGTGGTTGCCTCACTTCGCGGATAATTCTCCGTCGACTCCGACGTTCATCACAAGCCGGACTTGGCCGGAGGTCTTACAGGGGCAAGTGGTTCTGACTTCCTATGGAAGGGGTAATCTGGCGTTTCTACTGAATGAAGAGGTGGACGGCGTTTGGCAGTCGACTCACGTAAGCTTGCCGCTACGATTTGAGTCGGGAACGCAGCATAGTCGTTTTCATGACGATGGGCATTTGTACATAGCGGGATTGACGAGTTGGCAGTCGGTTGGGCATGGGGGTGATTGGGGATCTTTTCATAGGGTGCGTTACACGGGTTTGCCTTTGCATCTTCCGGTGGCGTTTAACGCGCGAACGGGCGAGTTAGAGTTGGTCTTTTCTGATGCATTAGATTTCGCGGATGCAGCTGATTCGGCGAATTACAAATTGAGGGTCTGGACGTATCCGTGGTCGAGCCAGTACGGTACGCGCGGGAAGGTTTTTTCCGCGTTTGAGCCAGGCAGAGCGGGAGCGGATGTTTTGGCGGTCGATTCGGTGGAGGTTTCCGAAGACGGGCGAAAGGCGACACTGGCTGTGCCGGGCTTAAGTCAGAAGTTGGTTTCCGCGTCAGTCGCTAGCGCGGCGAAAGTTCCGGATTCGATAGATGCGTCCCTTGGTTTAGTGGCAGAGCTCGCGTATCGGCTAAAATTTGCGGATGGGTACGAGGCGAAGCAGACGTTGCATAAGACAATCCATCGATTGCCAGGAGGCGCGGAAGAGGAAAACGGGAACGAGTCGCGTTGGTATCCTCATGGTTCGATGAGTAATGAAGAAGTCGATATGGGCAGAGCTGAGAAGGCGCTTGAAATGGCTGAAATTTTGGAGGGAGTGGATAGATTGATCGACATGAAGGCGACCGGTGTTGCTTTGAGCTTCGATCCCAGCGAGATCAAGGCGAAGGTGGGCGAGACGGTTGGAATACGCTTCGCGAATGATAGCGATATGGTTCATAATCTGCTGGTGCTATTCCAGGGGGCGGATGTTCATGCTGTGGGGCTCGCGGCGCTTTCGGCTCCGCGGGAGGAGTATGTGCCGTCTTCGCATTCGGATAGCATTTTGGCGGCTTCCCGTTTGGCGCAGCCAGGGGAGACTGTCGCGGTCAGGTTCGAAGTTTCAGAAAAAGGGGTGTATCCATTTATTTGTAGTTACTCAGGTCATTTTACGATGATGAAAGGCCGCATTATCGTCGAGTGATTCGCCCTCTCGCTCGATTTTTGGCAAAAAATGCTAAAACATAAAGAACCTATTGCGATAGGGTATTCTGAATACAATGGCAGCGGATGAGTCTATAGGCGAAGCAGTCTCTTATATGGAGAAAAACCTGAAAGGGGAGATTTCAATCGAAGAAATCGCGAAACATGCGGGGTTCTCTAAATCCACCTTGCAGCGGCGTTTTCGAGAGACTGCGAACGCGACGGTGGCTTTGTTCTTGAGGCGGTTGCGTTTGAATGCGGCCGCAAGGGAGTTGGTCGAAACCAAGCGTCGCATTCTGGACATTGCTTTGGATTACCAATTCGAATCGCAGCAGACTTTTGCGAGAGCCTTTAAGCAGGCGACTTGGCTGACGCCAGGCGAAGCGAGAAGGCTGAAACGCGTGCCGGATTTTTGCGGTCTTGGGGGAAAGGATTTCTTAGAAGCCAAGCTGCCGCATTTGATGCAATCGCGAGGCTCGATGATTTTCACCTCGCGGATTAGGGAGTTGCGGGAATTTTATCACGAACGTTTGGGCTTTCCGATCGTGGAGGATGATCGGGAGTTCGTTCAGCTCAATATTGGAGGCGCAGTTTTGGCTTTGCATGCGTGCAAGAATATTAAGTCGGATCCGAGAAAGCGGAGTATCGTAGAAGTGAGCTTCTTTACGAGCGATGTGGAGAAGACTCGTAAGCAGTTGATAAATAGAGGGGTGAAGGTGAGTCCAGTGGCGTTGTTTGGCGGTTTGCAGTTTTGCAAGATGAAGGACCCGGATGGCAATACTCTTGGCTTGAGCAATCGACCTACCATAGGACCCTTGAATGAAGCGTAGGATGATGAGGGGGCTTAAAATCATGGCCGTCGCATTAGACTGCTATGAAACCGTCCTCTGTTGTCTTAACGGAATTGGTTGGCCGAGGGTAAATATTTATAGTCGCCTTCGGCGAGGCGTTGGGCTAGCAGGACTGCGTCGATGTTGTGCGTGAGGCAGAAGTCTTCGAGGGATTCGTGATGGTTGCGAAGGGCGGTGTTGACGAGTCCTACGAGGAGATCGGGGTCAGTTTGTTC
>JBCCZW010000511.1:0-3795 GCA_039186805.1 Verrucomicrobiota bacterium | reverse complement strand
TGGGCCGCCGCCTGCGAGATCTTTGTTGGTGAACCAACCCCCAAAGCCTGGGATGCCGGTACGGCGGGCCCATTTGGCTTGGGCGGAGTTGATCTTACCGAGGGTGCCGTCTTCAGCGTATGCCTTCATCGCGTAGGATTCCGGGCGCGCGCGGTTGTTGAAGTTGAACATCAGCTTCTTGCCTGCCTTTTCCGAAGCCTCGAGCATCTCTTGCATTTCCGCTGCGTTGATGGCGGGCGGTTTTTCGCAGAAGACGTGCTTTCCTGCGTTGAGGCACTGGATCGCGATGGGGGCGTGGAACTTGTTAGGAACAATGACGGTGACCGCGTCCATGTCTGGATGCGCCTCGAACATGTCTTCGACTTTGCCGTAGCTGTTGGGGATGCTGTTCGCTTCCGCGCTCGCTTTGGCGGCCTCGGCGTTGAGGTCCGCTACGGCGAGAATTTCAGCTCCGGCTTGGCGGAAACCTGCGATGTGGTACTGGGCCATTCCGCCCGCACCGATGATGCCTACTTTTGTGCTCATGATTTTTTTAGATAGGTGGTGCTTCGAGTTTATTGATTTTCTTTATCGAAGGCGGAATCGAAAGCGATGTTGCTGGTTGGGAAATCGACTGCGCGGACGAAGTCGGAGGCTTCGCTGGCGCCGTGAACGCGGTCCATGCGGATGTCTTCCCATTCAACGGAGAGGGGTCCGGCGTAGCCGATGTCGTTGAGGGCAACGATGATTTCTTCGAAGTTGATGTCTCCATGGCCGAGGGAGCGGAAGTCCCAGTAGCGGCTTGGATTTCCGAAATCGGTGTGTCCCCCGAATACGCCGACTTGCCCGTCGCCGTGACCCCACCATACGTCCTTCATATGCGCGTGGTAGATGCGATCTGCGAACTTGCGGATGAACTGCACGTAGTCGACTCCTTGATACCCGAGGTGAGAAGGGTCGTAGTTGAAGCCGAATCTTTTGTGACCTCCGAGTGCCTTGATGGCGCGTTCTGCGGAGGCGATGTCGAAGGCGATTTCAGTAGGATGGACTTCAAGCGCGAAATTGACGTCTACCTTGTCGAAGGCGTCGAGGATTGGCTTCCAGCGTTTCGCGAAATCGACGAAGCCTTTTTCGAGGAAAGCTTGATCGGTTGGGGGGAAGGCGTAGAGGGCGTGCCAGATGGAGGAACCGGTGAAGCCGTTTACGGCTACGGGGAAGTCATCCTTTTTGCCGCGACCGGGTTTGAGATTGAAGAAATTGCGAGCGGCCTTGGCCGTCTTGATCATTTGCTTGGCTGCCCGTTTACGGACGCCTTCCGGTTTGCCGTCGCCCCAGATTGCGGAGGATAGGATTGCCTTGTGGCGCTCGTCGATGTTGTCGCAGACGGCTTGGCCGACCAAGTGATTGGAGACGGAGAAACAAGTGAGCTCGTTGTCGGTGAGGATTTGCCAGATTTGCTTGCAGTAGGTTTTACTGCGAGCGGCTTGATCGACGTCGAAGTGATCGCCCCAGCAGGCGAGCTCAAGTCCGTCGTAGCCCATCTTCTTTGCAAGGGGCGCGAGTTCAACGAGAGGGAGGTCGGCCCATTGGCCGGTGAATAAGGTTACTGGTCTAGACATAAATTTTTGTTGGGTTGGGTTGCTAAGAAAATCCTAGTGATTCGATCAGAAGGTCCATGAGAATCATTTGCCTAGGAGAGGCAATGCGAAAGCGGGCGCTCTGCGGCTCTTGAAGAGGATTTCCGAACTGCTTATGTCGCCAACCCGTTGAGAGTGATCGGATGTGAGCAAAAAATCCATGGAGTGGATACGATCGTCTATGTTGAGGGTCTGGCGGTCGCTTGACGCGAATCGTCAGAATTGTGAGGTATAGGGCGAAATGGGCGGCGGGATTAGTCGTCGAACTTACGTTCGATGCTACTTTTAGGATTCGGTGGTTGCCGCCGATTTCCAGACTAGGGCGTGTTCGTGAATAAACTCAAAGCTGGCAGGAGCCCATTTTCGAGGGAACAAGGCGGCCAATTGGCGGCTGGGCTGCAGCCCAGTCCCACTTGGGCAACGCAGTTCCCTCGAAAATGGGACCTGTCGCTAGGCGATTCGGCCCAAATCGAAGGTCGCGGCGTCCGCCAAAGCCATCCGACACCCGTGTCGCAGGGCTTTGGCAGCCTTGCGCTGCTTCGATTTGGGATCGAACCAGCAAAGAGTTTATTCACGAACACGCCCTAATCGTATAGCCAATATTTGCGGGTGCGGTATTGGAACTGTTTGGCTTGGCGTTCCCAGGAGACGATGAAGCCGGAAAGATTGGAGTTCTGGCCGCGTTGAGTGATCTCTTGCCACCAGCGGCTGCTGCCAACGTGCTTGTTGAAGAGATTTCCTTGGCCTTCGCTGGTGGAGGCGAAAGGGTTGCTGCGGCTGAACTTGTCGGCGACCTGCATCATGTGGAAGCTAAGCTCGGTGGGGCGCCAGGCTTTCCAGTCGGTGATCTTGACGTAGAGGCCTTCCTTTTGGCCGCTCATGAATTGCTTTGTTTCGAAGGCGACGCCGGGAATATTGCGAGCTTCGAGTTCCTTCTTGAGGGCGTCGAGTTTGACCTTGTCGAAGGTGAGAATGCGGAAGGGGTATTCGCTGCCGATGCCGTGTTTGAAGCCGCCGAGCTGGGCGCCGAGGCCGGTCATGGAGTAGCCGACAACGGATTCGAAAGTGGGGATGTTGGGCGAGGTGGGGATCCAGCTAAGGCCGGTATTGGTCCAGCTCATGTAGCGATTCCAGCCTTCCATGGTAACGACCGAGAGCTTTGCTGATTTGCGTTCGGCATCCGACAGGTTCAGTATCCCTTTTTCGGATACTGCCATGCGAGCGAGCTCGCCCATGGTGAGGCCGTGGACATAGGGCACTGGAAAGTCTCCCACATAGCTGCGCCATTTTTCCTCGCGGTTAGGGCCATCTACTTTGAGGCCTCCGAGCGGGTTTGGTCGATCGAGTACGACGACTTCGAGATTGTTCTCGATAGCGGCTTCCATGGCGTAGCGCATGCAAGCGGCGTAAGTGTAGGAACGCACGCCGAGGTCTTGTAGGTCGATGACGAGGACGTCGAGACCGGAGAGCATGCCGGCGGTGGGCTTGCGGTATTTTCCGAATAGAGAGTAGACGGGGAGGTTGGTGCGGGGGTCGATCTTATCGAGAACGGGGACGTTGGCTTTTTCGTCTCCGTAGATGCCGTGTTCGGGGCCGAAGAGTTTGACGAGTTGGACTTGTCGGGCGTTTCGAAGAACGTCTATGGTGCTTTGCCCGAATTGGTTGACGCCTGCTTGGTGGGTAAGGAGGCCGACTCTTTTACCCCGCAGGATTTCAAAGCGAGTGTCGGCGAGTACGTCGATGCCCAGCTTTACACGCGCTTGAGCTGTAGTTGAAATCTGGAGATCGCTTAGGATGTTAAGGCAAGCGAAGAGAGCTAAGAGTGCAAGGAGCTTTGCGGCGAAGGACCTGGGCATGATTCAATTTCGATAAGCTGCCGAGAGGCGAACAGGCTAGGAGGTTGTTTAATAGATCCGTTTCTTTTGCGCTCTTGTGTCCTTCGGTTCCAAATTTCGTTTCTGCTCTTCGATATACTCTCCGGGTATACCTCAAAGCGCTAGCCAAAGTTGCGAACTCGAATTTCACTTCGATTGCTCGGAAGCGACTCATTAAAAAGCCTTTTGGAAATTGGATAGCTTTTTTGCTGGGGGCAAACAGGAATGCCGGCAAACGCTCAGTTTTTGAGCATCTTTTTGATGTTCACGCTCTTTGCTTTGCGGCGCGAAGCAGTGATGCGGTA
>JBCCZW010000510.1:0-3806 GCA_039186805.1 Verrucomicrobiota bacterium | reverse complement strand
TAGGAAAGAGGTTTACCCCTCGACCCAAAACCCGATCACATTCGAGGCATAAAACCTCATCCTACCATGTTGGGCACGGTTGCGCCCGCAAGCGAGCTTCCTACCTTTTGGTTAGTTGCTCACTCTTTGAGGACCATGTCGATGCACATTACGGCGGCGAGGATTAGTTTGCGGAGCGGATGTCCAGGCTCGATGCTGCTGTCGATGGAAAGCATGTAGTTGTCGGCGCTGGTGAAGAACTCTTTGCCGATTCCGCTCCATTCTTTGGATACGTGGCCGAATTCGACGCCTTCGAGTCCAAAGGAGAAATTCCAGCCCGTCCATTTACCTTTGAGCTGACAGAGGAGTTGATCGTCGGCGTCCATGACGTCGAATTTGCCGCCGATGGAGAGGAACTTCTGCTTGAAGCTGCCGATGAGCGCATCGTTTTCGTCGTGGACGGTTACTTTGGACAAGAACAGCGAAGCGCCTCTTTTGATGTGGATGAGGGTCTTGCCGCCTGGGTCTTTGATCTGGATGTGGAAGGGCGTGTACTTCTTGTAGTCGGTGAAGCGGAAGAGTTTCGTGAAGAAACCGAGTTGCTCTTCGCGGCATTCGAGGACGATCTGACCGTTAGAGGGATCGTAGATGTCGAAATTGTTGGCGGCTTTGAACATGCCGACATGTTCTTTGACGAGAAAGGAATTTAGGGAGAGGGGATTCATTTTTTCAGGGGACAGGTTTCAGGAGACGGTGGTCAGGGTTGAGACTGATGGATGTCATCGGACTTACGTCCGATGTTACTTTATTTTGGGTTGTGGAGAGGAGTGGGCCGCTCCTCTTTGCTTCGAATTGCTAGAGAGCTTCGGAGAGGGCTGCAATGATTTCTTCGGCGGGTTCGGAGCCGATGGCAAAGCGGATAAGGTCTTTGGGGATGCCGGCTTTTTTTAAGTACTCGCGGCCGTTCTCACTGGCGATGAGGTCGTAGTGGGCGAGCCAGATGAAAGGGCAGATCAGACTGGTATGAATTCCGAAGCTGGGTCCCTTGGGAATGCGGACTCTGTCGTGAAAGGTCTGCATGTCGCCTTGAAGTTCGAAGGATATGACGCCGCCGATAGAATCGGGCGATCGCTCAATCTCTTTGTATTGAGATTTTGAGCACGATCCATACGCCCAGAAGACTTCCTTAACGGCCGGATGGGAATCGAGGAAGTCGACAACCTCGCGGGTAGTGACATTGACCTTCTCGATGAGAGAGGGATAGCCGTCGATTTGAGCGGCCAAGCGGGAGAGGTCTCGGGGATAGGGCGGCTCGGTGTATTGGCGGATTTTTTTGAGGATACTTTCCTTGTCGGGGCAGCGGTCTAGGACTGCGGTGGCTCCGATGATTACGTCTCCTTGGTTGCTGGCGTATTTGGTGAGGCTGTTGGTGATGATGTCGGCATAGGGAGAGACGTCGACATTGGCGGGCGAATTGAGAGTGGGATCAAGGAGGAGGTAGAATCCGTACTTTGTCGCGAGAGACCGGATACGGCTGAGGTCTGCAGTGTGGAGCAAGGGGTTGGTGGGGCACTCTGTGATGAGGCCTGCGAAATCGTTGGGACGGCTTTCGAGAATGGCTTCGAGCTGGTCCAGATCGAGGACGTTGTAGAGATTGATGTTGTCGTGATTATCTGGAGACAGTTTCTCCAGGATGTGCATAGTGTCCGTGTAGAGCCAGCCGAGTTTGATCCAGGAGATGCGACCTTTCGCGATTTGAACTTCGTTGATGGCGCGAAAGGCCGCGTAGAAGGAGCTCATGCCCGTGTAGGCGAGGGCGATGTTTTCAGGGCTTGAAAGGTTGTATAGAGGGGCTAGATGCTGGAGGACTTTGGCTTGGGCGTCGCCTTCGTAAGATTCTTCGGGGTAGCGCGCTTGAATGAGGTTTTGGGAGAACAGGTAGTCTTCGGCGTGGCGGGTGGATAGGTGTCCGCCGGTGTGCTGAAGGTAGTGCTTGGCCTGACGGTCGAGGTCAGAATTCTCTGGGTAGGAGAGACCCGAGATGCCTCCGTTGGCGAGGTATTTGGTTTTTGGATGCGAAAGATGATCTTCGAGCTCGCGGGCGACGGCTTCGGATGAAGTGAGCCAGATGGAGTGGTTGGGGCGATCGAAGAAGGTCTTCCAGCGCTCTTCGATTTTGACGAGGTACTCGTGTTTTACGAAGCGTGGGTAGCCGGACTTTAGATGGGCCATGGTTGCAGGATCGCGCTCTTCGTATCCGACGACATCCTTTAGGGTTGGGATGCTGACGGAGACGGCGTGAATGCTCTCGGGGATGCGTTGTCCGAGTGGGAGTTGTTGGCCGAAACTCATGATTGAGCGGGCACTTTAGAAGGGAGGAGGGGCTTGTCGAGTCGAGATGTGGGGGATCATCGGGCTTACGCCCAATGCGACTTAATGATAGGTGATGAAGATCGCCCGCAAGCGGGCTTTCTACATTTTATATTGCTTGGACTGTGGGTAGGACGCTTGATCGCGGGATGAAGTTTATTTCTTGGAATGTGAATGGGATTAGAGCGGCTGCGAAGAAGGG
The DNA here is from genome assembly GCA_039186805.1 of Verrucomicrobiota bacterium. GTDB lineage: Bacteria > Verrucomicrobiota > Verrucomicrobiia > Opitutales > Opitutaceae > JBCCZW01. Next base: position 1,255 of record JBCCZW010000510.1, on the reverse strand, counting down.
CGCTATGGAATTTTTCGCGGAGAGCGATGCGGATTTCATTTGCTTGCAGGAGACGAAGGCCACTTGCGAGATCGTGCAAGAGATGGGTTGGCCAGAGGGTTATTCGGTCTACGCCAACGAGGCGGAAAAAAAGGGATACTCCGGGACGGCGATTGCCGCTAAGCATGAGCCTTTGAGCGTGGTCAAGGGGCTAGGGATCGATGCTCATGACAATGAGGGGCGAGTGGTGACGCTTGAGTATGCCGACTTTTTTTTGGTGACGGTTTACACGCCTAATTCGCAGAATGAGCTAAGGCGTTTGGACTATCGCATGGAGTGGGACGCTGATTTTCTGGCGAAGATGAAGGAGCTAGAGAAGTCGAAGCCGGTGATTTTTTGCGGGGATTTGAATGTGGCCCACACGGAGGAGGATTTGGCGAACCCGAAGTCGAATCGGAAGAACGCAGGCTTCACGGACGAGGAACGGGCGGGTTTCGATAAGATGCTTTCGTCAGGCTTTGTGGATACGTTTCGAGAGTTTACCCAGGGTAAGGGCCATTACTCTTGGTGGAGCTATCGGGCGGGCGCGCGGGCGCGCAAAGTGGGATGGCGTATCGACTATTTCAATATATCGGAGAGCTTGAGACCTCGTTTGAAGGCGGCTTCGATTTTAGCCGAGGTTTTGGGATCGGATCACTGTCCGGTTTTGATGGAGTTGGATTGAGGGGAGGCGAAGTCACCAAAAGGTGTAGCATCGATTTCGATGATAGGCGATGGGGGTCATCGGACTTACGTCCGATGCTACTCTTAAGGGGAGTTGAACTAGGGCGAGGTAGGAGTCCTCTCTCCATTCTCTTCGTCTTCTTCCGTTTCTTCGCTTTCGAAGGGGAGGCCGTCGTAGCTGTAGTCTCGGTTGAGGCGTTTGTAGCTGCGGCTGGGGGATTTGAAGAAGCGGCCGAAGGGGGCTCCGAGGACGAATCCGAGAGCTAAGCCAGTTATGAGTCCGTGGGCGATGTGAAGGCCGGTGAAAATCGATATTGCAACGCCGACCCCAAGTCCGGTCACCATGCCGAAATTTATCCCCATGGGCATGTTTGCTGGTGTCCGTCCGAAACGGTCTTTGATTCTTTCGGAGCGTTTGACTATTAGCAGGTCGTCCATTTGCGGGAATGAGAGTACTCCTTTTGCGAAGGACGTCTATAGGGGGTTAGCCCTTTTTTTACATGAGGAAAGGTCGTGGGGTGGGGAGGATATGTATTGTTAGGATTGGGGCGAG
>JBCCZW010000509.1:0-3814 GCA_039186805.1 Verrucomicrobiota bacterium | reverse complement strand
GTATCTATTCCACCACTACTCGAACGGGCGACCACCTTTCATGAAAATCTTGATATCATGTTCGAGTTGACGGCTCTGGCATTGGAGCATGATTCGACGCGCGTCATTACTGTAGAACTACCGCAGGGCGGTCTCCCAATTGTATTGGGTGGAGAAAGCTCGTCAGGGTATCACGGGCAATCGCATCACGGCAAAGATCCGGAAGTGGTAGAAGAGCTGATAGATATCGAGCTAATGCATATGCGGTCCTTGGCGAAGTTCATTTCGAGATTGGAAGGAATCCGTGATGGCGGAGCGCGTTTGCTGGACCGGACTCAGGTGCTTTTTGGAAGCGGTTTGGGCAATGGCAGTTCGCACTCGAATAAGAATTTACCAGTCATGTTGGTGGGTGGTGACCTAAAGCATAAAGGCGAGGATCTGATTTTCACGCAAGGCGAGCGACCGCTTTCGGATGCGTATGTAACGATGTTGCAGCAGTTGGGGATTGAAGCGGATCGTTTCGCAAAGAGTTCGGGAAATCTGAATACGGAGTTGGCTTAGGGGAGTGATGAGTACTCGCGTTCAAGCTTTGGTTGCGACCTACCTATGCGGGCTGACTTTCCCTCTGTATTCGAATTCGCATGACTACGATAGCGTGGTGGCTCCCTTTTTGGAAGCGCATTGCATTAAATGCCATGGGGAGGATAAGCAGAAAGGGGACGTTCGGTTGGATACGCTTGATTGGGATTTCTCGATTGGCGCGAATGCCGTTTCTTGGCAGGATGTCTCTGATCTTTTGATTGTAGGAGACATGCCTCCTGAAGAGGAGGAGCGTCCTCCGATGGATGCGTTGAATCGGGTGGTTGAAGCGATCGACATTGAGTTGCGAGCGGCGGCTGAAGCGCAAAAAGGTGGAGGTCGAATAGAGATTCGCCGATTGAGTCATAGCGCTTTGGATAATACGGTGAGGGATCTGCTTGGAATGGATTTGCTTCTTTCGGAGAATTTGCCGGCGGATGCAGAGTTGGAAGGCTTTGAAAATCTAGCGACGATCTTGGATGCGAACCCGGAGTTGGTTTTGAAGTTGCAGAACAACGCTGAGAAAATAGCTAAGCAAGCTCTGCTAACGGATCGGGACCCGCGTAAGAACCGGGTTTACAGTATCGAGCATATGGGACGCGGTGGGAGTATAGAAGAGCGTGACGGTTATTTGAATACAGCTTCTGGAAGAGACCGAAATGCAGTGATGTGGCCCAAAGGCTTTGCGGCGCCTGAAGATGGGCTCTATCGGGTGAGGGTCCGCTCATTTGCGGGCGATAATCGTTGGGATCTGGATGCTCGCGGCGTCGATTACAGGTATTTGAGGGAGGACTACAATAGGACCATGCCAAGGAGGAAGAAGCGACCAGCGGATGCGGTACGTTTGGCTGCAATTGTGGCGATTGAGGCTTCGGAGGCGAGAGCGGAAGATTCAGGGACGCTGCCAGGTCGCAGGGTTGGCTTCTTTTATTCGGACGGTGAAGAGGATGTCGACGTAGTGGATGCCCGTTTGAAGAAGGGAGAGAATATCATGATCCAATATGCTTCGGCGGCAAACTTGCAGAAGCCGCCTTACGCTTTGGTGGAAGGTAAGACTATGTTGGTGGCTGAGATTCTGCACGTTAAGGAAATTGGGATCGAAGGTCCCTTGATGGAATCGTGGCCGTCGGAGGTTCATCAGCAATTGTTGGGGAAGGATCGTGGCGACTTGGAAGCTCGTGTATCCGAATTTCTGTTTCAGGCGTTTCGGAGACCGGTTCCCAAAGCCACGGTGGGCAAATTCATCGAACTTTATAAGGCGGGTCTGAAGAAGGGGCTGAGTCAGGAAGAGGCGATGACGAATGTGGTTGCCGGAGCGCTTTGTTCGCCTCGCTTTATGTTCAACTACGATAAGGGAGATGGCGAAGATGCGTGGGGCTTGGCGAATCGTCTTTCTTACTTTTTATGGAATTCGCCGCCTGATGACGCACTGTTGGCGAGCGCGGAGAGCGGCGCTCTTTTGTCCGAAGAGGTCTTGGAAGCTCAGGTGGCGCGCATGCTGGAAGACGACAAGCGAGAGCGTTTCGTGGACGACTTTATTGGCCAATGGCTGGGTTTGAAGGACATTCGCTTGATGCGGCCTGATCCGAAATTGTATCGAGACTACGAGCCGCTCTTGGAGGGATTGATAGAAAAGGAGAGTCAAGGGTTCTTCGATCAGGTCTTGATGGAGAACCTTCCGATTCGTTCCTTTTTGGATTCGGACTTCGTTTGGATCAACGAGCGTTTGGCGAAGCACTATGGCATTGAGGGCGTGGAGGGAGATGAGTTCAGGAAAGTCGCCCTCACAGAAGATAGCCCTCGAGGGGGGTTATTGGGTCAGGCGAGCGTCTTAAAGATCACTTCGAATGGAACGAGGACGTCTCCGGTTGTAAGAGGAGTATGGATACTCGAAAATCTGCTCGGCGCGCCTCCATCTCCGCCTCCCGCAGATGTGCCGCCTATTGAACCGGATGTGCGGGGATCCACTACGATCCAAGAGATGTTGGCGAAGCATCGGGAAATCGATACTTGCAATAGCTGTCACCAAAAGATCGACCCTTGGGGATTTGGGATGGAGCAATTCGATGCCGTCGGAGCGTTTCGCTCGATGTATCGGAATGGTCAGGAGGTCTATTCGAAGGGGACGGTTTCAAACGGTTCATTCGATGGGATCGAGGAGATGAAAGAAATTTTGCTGGACCGCTCTCAGCAGTTCTATCGAGCGCTGACGGAGAAGTTGTTTACTCAGGCTTTGGGGCATCCTTTGTCATTCGATGAACGAATCGTCGCGGACGATATTGCAGACGCGAATTTGGAGAAAGGCCTTGGGTTTAGAGACTTAATCCTGGAGATTTGCATGAGCGATTTATTCCGAAATAGCGGGAGTTGAAGCCAGGGTCCACTTTACGAACGAAGGGTCAGGGATGCTAAGGGCACCAAGATTGTTTGTGGGGGATTGAAGCAGTAGTTGGGCTTTGAGTGTGTATGGGGAAAGCAACTACGATGGAGATGAAGTGACTATGATGCTTGAGGACTGGAGCCCTTCGGATTGCGCCGTCACTTTGATTTCGCCTTCGAGCCCGCGTTTGGAGCGAATGATCAGCATGCAACGACCGTTGAAGGCTCGACGGTGGTTGGCTTGGAAGGACTCGGTGGAAAAGGGCTGTCCGTTGCCGACTGCGGCGATTTCGCCGGGGCCTTCGATTTCGAATTGAACGTCGTTGTTCGCTGCTGGGCAAAGGTTGCCGACGCTGTCTTCGATGGCGACGCTGATGAAGCTGAGGTCTGCGGCATCGTTGGCAATGACAGATCGGTCGGCTTCTAGAGCGATACGTTCTGCGGATCCGGCGGTGTCGATGCTCTTTTCGCAGATCGCTTTTCCGCTTTTATAGGCTACTATTTTGAGTTCGCCTTTTTCGTAGGGAACATTCCATGACAGGCGATAGGGAGATTCGAAGGATTCGCCTTCGTATTGGATGAATTTTACGATCAGTTCGGTTTTGTCGATGCCTTTGACGCGACGTCCGAGACTCTTGCCGTTGAGAAATAGCTCTGCCTCCTCGCAATTAGTGTATCCATAAACTGGAACCGTTTCGCCTTCTTTACCTTCCCAACTCCAGTGCGGGAGAAGGTGGACCATCGGTTTGTCTGTCCATTGGCTTTGATAGAGGTAATAGCGGTCTTTGGGAAAGCCGCAGAGATCGACGATGCCGAAGTAGGAGGACCGAGCGGGCCAATCTTCATTCCAGTAGCCTTTAGTGCTGTTGTCGCGACC
>JBCCZW010000508.1:0-3814 GCA_039186805.1 Verrucomicrobiota bacterium | reverse complement strand
CGGCGGCGATCTGCTTATCGGCCACTTGGCTGGCGGGAGCGTTGGCCGCGGGTTCGAAGACGACGAAGTTGTAGCCGAGCGAGCGAGCCGCTTGCCCGGTCATGCGTCCGAGTTGGCCTCCGCCGAGGATTCCAATGGTCTTTCCGGGTTCCGTCATGAAAGTTCCATGGCTTCGACTTTGGCGACTAGGCTTTGCCGGTAGTCCTCGAGTTTGGACGAGAGGGTCTCGTCGCTAAGGGCCAAAATGGATACGGCGTAGAGCGCGGCATTTTTGGCTCCTGGGATACCAATGGCGAAGGTGGCGGTGGGGATGCCGCCAGGCATTTGAGCGATGGAGAGGAGCGAGTCCATGCCTTTGAGGGATTTAGATTCGATGGGTATGCCGAGGACGGGAAGGGTGGTGATGGCTGAAACCATGCCTGGAAGGTGAGCGGCCCCTCCTGCTCCGGCGATGATGCACTTGAGGCCGCGCGTTTTTGCGGACTCGGCGTAATCGTACATTTTCTTCGGGGTACGGTGAGCGCTGACGACTTCTGCTTCGTAGGATATGCCGAAGTCGTCCAGGATTGCGGCGGCGTTTTTTATGGTGGGCCAGTCGGAGTTGCTGCCCATTATTATACCGACAAGAGGTTTTGTTTCTGACATGGTTTCGAGCTTGGCGGGATAATTAGAGGGGGGTGCGGGGTTGCAAGTTTGAATTGCGGGTAGACGTAAGGCGGGTTTCGGTCAAGTTATGCCTTATCGCTTATGAATGTGTCGCTTCTACATATTGGGATGATGAAAACGGCTACTACGTTTATGCAAAACGTATGGTCGAGGGACCCCGGTACGTGTCTTTGCTGGAGGGGGACCTTCTCGTTTATGCAAACTCTGCGGACTGCGGCTTTGAGTGGGGAGCTCAAGGAAGATGATAAGCTCGACATTCAGCTGGATCGCCCGCTCCAGGAAGGATAGCAAGTCATTACAAGCAACGAAGGACTTTTTCGAGTTCCATCTCGATGGCGAATTACGACAGAGCGTCAGGGAGCGTTTCGTCGGCGCTTTGCAGCGAATGGAGGCGTTTTATCAGCGCTTTGTGGATGAGTACTCTTCAAAGCTGGAAGCTGATAGAGCGTTTTCTTAGAACCTAACGCTCGTTGATCGTACAATTAAGTCTGGGCATTTATCGGTCGGCCACTCATTGATTGAGTGTGAAATACGCGCTGTCTTTGGATCAGGGAACGACGAGTTCGCGGGCGATTTTGTTTAACAAGGAAGGCGAAATGATCGCCGCGGGGCAGCGGGAGTTTACTCAACACTTCCCTCGGCCGGGGTGGGTAGAGCATGATGCGGAAGAGATTTGGGAGTCGCAGTGGGCATCGATTTTGGAGGCTTTCGATAAGGCGGGCTGCGGTTGGGAGTCGGTGGCTTGTATTGGGATTACCAATCAGCGAGAGACAGTGGTGGCATGGGATCGGGACTCGGGAGAGCCAGCCTGTCCGGCGATCGTATGGCAGGATCGGCGCACTGCTGATTTTTGCGAGGCACTGAAGAAAGCCGAAAAGGAGTCTCTGGTGACCGAAAAGACGGGGCTGCTGTTGGACCCTTATTTTTCGGGTACGAAAATGCGTTGGATGTTAAAGAATCTCGAGTTGGTGAGGGCTTTGTCGGATGCGGGTAAATTGGCGCTTGGGACCGTTGACTCCTGGCTGATTTGGAAACTGAGCCAGGGGTTGTCGCACATTACCGACGTTTCGAATGCGAGCCGTACGCTTTTGATGGATCTCAGACGCTGCGAGTGGGATGAGGAAATGCTGGATTTGTTTGAGGTGCCTCGGAGCGCTTTGCCGGAAATTGTGGATTCAAGCGGGGAGCTGGCGAAAGCGATCATTGGTGAGGGAGGTCTTGAGATTCCGATTTCCGGGATCGCCGGGGAACAGCAAGCGGCTTTGTTTGGTCAGCTTTGCTTGGAAAAAGGCACCGTTAAGAATACGTATGGGACTGGAAGCTTCATTCTTATGAATGTGGGGGAGGAACCGGCGGTGTCGAAGAACAAGCTGCTATCTACGGTGGCTTGGCGTATTGATGGAAGGACTACATTTGCTTTGGAAGGAAGTGTTTTCGTGGCGGGTTCCGCGGTTCAGTGGTTACGGGATGGCTTGGAGTTTTTTCAAAATGCATCTGAGGTGGAGGACTTGGCGCGTTCGGTTGAAGATTCGGGAGGGATCGTGATTGTGCCGGCGTTTACGGGGTTGGGAGCTCCGTATTGGGATCCTTATGCTCGTGGGGCGGTTCTCGGAATTACGCGTGGGACTTCAAAAGGGCATTTCGCTCGGGCGACTTTGGAAGCGATTGCGATGCAGTCGGCGGATGTGATTGCGGCGATGCGGGACGACTCCGAGCAGAGCTTAACTAGTATTCATGCCGACGGCGGGGCAGCCGCGAACGATTTGCTGATGGAGCTGCAAGCGGACTTCTCCGGCGTTAGGGTGTCGCGTCCCCAAGTTTTGGAGACGACTGCTTTGGGAGCTGGCTATTTGGCGGGGCTGGCGATCGGTTACTGGGAGAATTTTGAGGAACTTAAAGGGCTTTGGTCCTTGGATCGCGAATTCGTACCAAGTCTGGACGAGGAATCGCGAAAGGAAAAAAGAGCCCTTTGGAAGGGGTCTGTGGAATTCGTCAGGGGCTGGTAGGCAGAGGGTATTAACTTACGAACACGCTCTACCAACCTAGGCGAAGATCGGTGCGAGTAAATTTCATCGAATGTGACAAATCTCCTCAGCGCCCAAGTTGGCGACCGCAGAAATCTCTTGCCAGCTGAGTTCGATTGGGATTGGCAAGGCTCCTTATGAGCACGGCATTAATGTTCTCCGGTCAAGGAGCCCAGAAGGTAGGCATGGGCAAGGACTTATATGAGCGAAGCGAATTGGTTCGCGATCTTTACGATAAGGCGGATGAGATTTTGGGTTGGAAGGTTTCCGAAGCGAGCTTCGAGGGACCGGAGGACTTGTTGACCGAGACCAAGGTTTGCCAGCCCGCGTTGTTCGTTCACGGCTATGCAGTTTACAAACTGCTCGAAGAAGCGGGAAAACTGAGCGAAGCCGGGATCGCGATGGGTTTGAGCCTCGGCGAGTTGACTGCCTGTGCTGCGGCTGGCGTTTTCGATTACGAAACGGGCGTGAAGGTCGTCGCAGAACGAGGACGTTTAATGCAGGAAGCGTGCGAGGCTTCCGATGGCTCGATGGCAGCGGTGATTGGGGTGGATCGAGAGACGGTGGCTGCGTTCTGCGAGGAGCAAGGCGTGCAGATGGCGAATCTGAACTGTCCCGGTCAGATTGTGATTTCCGGCGAGAAAGCGAAGATCGAAGCGGCTGTGGCTGCGGGCAAGGAGAAGGGCTTCAAGCGTGTTTTACCGCTCAATGTGGCGGGCGCCTACCACAGTCGTTTGATGGATCCGGCTCGGGACGCCTTCGGAGAATTCTTGACCGGGGTCGAGTTTTGCGACCCGAAGATGAGCCTTTTCACAAATACGACCGGCGGCGAAGTGAAAACGGGAGCGGAGGCGAAGGAGGCTTTAGTGAAGCAAGTTGTGTCGTCCGTATTGTGGGAGGACTGTATGGTGGCCGCCGCAAAAGCGGCATTCGCCCATTCGCGATTCGTTCGCTTCACATGCCCCTTGAGCACCCCGCCGACTCCGAGCTCCCAAAAGAGATCCGCTCCCGCATTTGCGGCGGCCACCATACAGTCCTCCCACAATACGGACGACACAACTTGCTTCACTAAAGCCTCCTTCGCCTCCGCTCCCGTTTTCACTTCGCCGCCGGTCGTATTTGTG
>JBCCZW010000507.1:0-3826 GCA_039186805.1 Verrucomicrobiota bacterium | reverse complement strand
GGCTTGGCTGCGGTCAAAGAGGCATTGAAAGAGCGTTGCTAGAGCAAAACTGCTTTTTAAACTTGGAGGGGTTGCAGCTTTCATGCGTCATCACCCAGTAGTTTCTCAGATGACTGACTTCTCGAAACACAAAGACATGCCTAGCGATGCTGAAAACGCAGCGTTGTGGTGGGTTATGCGCAAGACGAACGCGCAGCAATGGACGGACCGCGACGAATCCGCTCTACAAGCCTGGTTAGTCGCGTCCGAGCAAAATCTCTCCGCTCATGCGGAAGCATTGCGGGCTTCTGAATTGATGGCTGAGAAGAGTACCTACGACGCTGTGGAGCTGGAGTCTTTGCTGAGAGAGGAACCCAAAGTCATTGCGCCTTGGTCTCGGATTGCGGCCCCTTTGGCTGCCGCAGCGGCGATCGCGATTGTATTCACGCTTTGGTATACTATAGATTTCGGAGAAGAGTATATCACCGAAGTGTCCAAGCGCGACGCAATGATATTGGCCGATGGCACTACTGTGGAGATGGATGCGAGCAGTCGCTTGAAGTGGTTCGATAGCGAAACTGACCGTCGGGTAGTCCTGCTAGCGGGCGCGGCGGTATTCGATATTGCAGCAGGCGACCCAAGACCTTTCTCCGTGGAAGTTGGCGATACGATCATTAAAGATATCGGAACTCGTTTCTCGGTCTCGCTCCGCGAAGGATTGGCGGGAACGGACAGCCCTGTAGAATCGGTCGAAATCGAAGTCGAGGAGGGCATCGTGGATGTGTATCGCAAAACCGAAGACATTTCGGAAGCGATTAGACTGACGGCTGGCGAACAAACCGTGTATCCAATAATTGAATCCATTGAGCAACCTGAGGTTGAAGCGTTGGCTGAAGACGAATTCGCTACCTGGAGGGAAAATCGTTTCCATTACCGAAATCGACCGCTCACCGAAGTGTTGGCCGACCTGCAAAGGTATTACTCGGGAAAGGTGGTCTTGAGAGACTCGGATCTCGCCCAAGTGACGGTGTCGGGAACGCTGCACACGGATAGACTGCAGGAAGCAGTAGGGATCTTGGAGCGAATATTGCCGCTGCGGGTGGTGGAGTTTAGCGAAGACCGTATCGTGCTGGATTCGGTAAAGTGAGGCTAGGTACGAGTCTGGAGTAGGTCGCATCGCGACCCGTGTTTCTCAGTCTCTTTCCCTCTATTTATACGAGACCCGATTAAGTGAGATATTTTTGGAGGGGTGCTTTGACTTGCGCGTCATCAGTTTGGACGCCGGCTTTTCCGGCCAGTATCTCGAACTACACGCACCATGAATCAGTCCGTATTGAATCCGTTTTCTGCTTGCAGGAAAAAAGTCCTATGGCTTGCCGTTTACTTCCTGTTGGCGAGCCCCTTTGCTCTCTTAGCCCAGAAGAGCAAGAGTTTTGAATTCGCTCTAGAGGCTCAGCCCATGGTAGACGCTTTGGAGATCTTCTCGAAAACGACAGGGATTGATATTCTGGCAAGAAGCTCCTTGCTTAAAGGGCGATCAGCTCCTGCCTTAAACGGGACCTACCAGGCAGAAGAGGCTTTGGAGATGCTTTTGTCAGGTACAGATTTGACCTTGGAATTTGTTTCCGAGACATCGGCGGCTATTCGCAGGCCTGCGAGGGCTGAACCCGCTGATACTGGAGGGGTAATCGAATTTAGAGAAATTGTATTAACTGGAGAGCTGGTTGATCGCTCTTTGCGGGAGACACCTAATAGCGTAGTCGCTTACGATGCGGTTAGTCTCGGCGCAATTGGAAATGAATTGGAGATCAACTCTGTTTTGGACCGAATTCCGAACCTGTCTATTATCGGAGGAAATCAAGGACTGACGATTCGCGGCCAACAGGCCACGGGCGCTTTGACGGGAGGGTTTGCCTTTTTTGCGGGAAGCACGCCGCGCGCTACCACCTACATTGACGGACGCCCCACGACGCTTTCCGAATTGAACTATGGGCATACTCCTCTCTGGGACGTGGAGCAGGTTGAAGTGTTTCGCGGTCCGGTTACTACGGCGCGAGGCGCGAACTCGATCGCAGGGGCTGTTTTCATCAATTCTCAAGATCCCGTTTTCTACCCGGATGCGAAGACTCGCGCCGCGCTAGGATCGTTCGGTCTGGCGGAATTTTCCGCTATGGCGAATTCGCCGATTATCGAAGACGAACTAGCGGTTAGGGCGACGGTTTATCATAGCGAACGAGAGTCTTTCGTGGATTTCGTGAATTTGGATGGACCTTTGCGCGGCCGCAGTCCGGACAGTATCGAAGCGCTGAATCTTCGGGCCAAGGCCCTGTACACGCCGAAAGCAATCCCTGGGCTTGAAGCGAAGTTGACCTTTGCTCGCCAGGAGAATGAAGGGATGCAAGCGGAGCAGGTATCGCGGGACGAAACGCTAGGGATTGATTACGAGGATAGAATCAGTCTCGCCACCGATCCGTCGTTTTGGAAAAACGAGTCGGATTCTGTCATAGCAGATCTGAGCTACGAGCGCGAAAATGGCTTGAAGGTAACTACCAGTCTTATGGCCTCGAAATTGGATGCAAACCGTTCGACTTTGGAGGGCGATTTCTTCGTAGATTCGGAGGATCTGGTCAGCGATACCTTAATCGAATATGCCCCCGTCGAGTCTTCATTCTCCTTGGCGCTTGGCAGCTTTATTAAGCTAACGGATGAAGTTGTATTGCTGGAAGATGTAACAGGGGTTGCTGCCGTCGAGCGAATCGATGATGAAAAAGAGTCTTACGGCTTCACCGGAGAAATTAATTGGGACGCGACCGAGACTCTGAGTTTTTCGGCCGGCCTTCGTCATCAAGAGGATGAACAAATACGGTATGCAGAAGTTATCTTGGGCTTTCTACCATTCCGCTATGAACAGGATTCTAGCGCTTGGTTGCCTCGTTTCGTAGTTTCGTACGAATTGAATGAAGACATCACCGTTGGCGGTCTTGTTTCCAGAGGTTATAATCCAGGCGGAGGCTCTGCCAGTTTCCTTACCCTGATCCCCTACACATATGACGAGGAATACGTTTGGAACTACGAAGCCTTTCTCCGGGGAGCGTTTTTCGAAGAAAAGCTCATCCTAAATGCTAACTTATTCTATTCGCTATATGACGATGCTCAAAGAAACTACTTTACGATCGTTCCCGATGGTTCGCCGACCTTATTCGGAGTTCCGGTAGTAGGTGATCAGATCGATAGTAGAGTCGTGAATGTGGGTGAAGCGGTGAGTTATGGAGCGGAGATCCAAGCGACTTATTTATTCAGCGATCAATTCAACGTATTCGCAAATATTGCTTTATTGAATACGGAAGTCACCGATTCCGGTATCGAAATCGAGGGCATTCCAGAGATAGAGGGTAATCAGTTTGCATATGCGCCTGAGTTCACTGCATCCTTTGGTTTAGATTGGCAAATGATCGACAGTTTGAAATTGGGAGTTTCAGGCAAGTATTCGGGCGGACATTTTTCAGGCTTTAGAAACGATCCGGATAGCAAGAGCGGTGGGCATTTTACCTTCGACGCGAATGTTTCTTATCAGCGGACGGAGGGCGTACGCGTTTTCGCGTATGCCGCGAATCTTCTCGATGAGTTTGCCACAACGAGCGAATTTGGGTTTGGGGCTTATGTGAACAAGCCTCGCCAAATTGGCGTTGGCTTGGAGGTCGATTTTTAGAGCATTTTTCTTTTATATAGCCGCATAATTGGCATGTTTGCAAAATGCCCTGCAGTCGCTTGGCGTTATCTTCGGGAGGGCTTCTCCCAGAGCTTCGACCAGCGTTTCGAAGGTTCTCGCCGAAGCCTTGCGAAGCAG
>JBCCZW010000506.1:0-3837 GCA_039186805.1 Verrucomicrobiota bacterium | reverse complement strand
GTTTTCCGTACTGGAGAAACGAGCGGATTCTCGGGCTTTGGCTGATCCTTTTTGCCAAGAGCCAAATGGACTCAGAACGAAGTCCAAGTCTGCGGTTCTGACTCTATAGAGTTTTTCGGTGATGCCTTCGCTATGTCGGGAAAAGTGTTCGACTATGCCGGGTATTGGCGTCTCAGCGGGCCAAGCGATGGGCTCTATTTCCTCCTCCTCCTTCGCGATGCTCGCTTGGGGGGTCAGATGAGGGGATAAGCAAAGTAAAGCGAGTCGTAGTAGTTTATTCGATACGTTGGTCATGTCTCTAAGGGGAGGGTCTAATAGGCGTTGTGAATTAAACATGAAATCGGTTTTTGAAATAGTAGACGCGGTCGTTGACCGCGTAACACGATCGACGATCGCGTCTACAATCTCTAGGGGGAGGATACCTGATTCCACGGTAGGGCGGCGAGCGCTGCCGCATATTCGGTTTGGGTCATTGGCCGGAAGTCTACCCGCTCATAGTCCCGCACCAGTGGAGTGCCTGGCGGATAAATGCCGTCGCGGAAGAGATCGTTGAATCCCCATTTTCGCTTGGGAGGCGAGTAGTAGTAGCCACTGTAGAGGCCGCGATCGACTTCTGATTCGTAGAGAGCGACCATTGAACCTCTTAAAAAGAAATCTTGGCCAGACCAAGATTCCGCGAAACGGGGAAAATTATGGGCGCCGCCGGATAGATGGTTGTTGTTCTCCGCGTCGGACGGAACGATGCCAGCGACGATTGCAGCGGAAACCTCGGTGTGAGTGGCGGCGGTCTTGCGATTGGAGAGGCTGGAGACGTCGTCGTAGTTGTCCGAGAGGAAGGTAACGGTATCGCCCATGAGAGCTACGGGCACTTCGCCTGTTTCCGGTACGTATGCCGAGTGGTATTCGGAGTCCGACTGATGGCGAGTGCCGTCCGCGTTGAAGTGGCCTCTGACGTAGAGAGCGTTGTTGGTGGCGAAAGTCATCCCGGGGTCGGAGCCATGCGACGGTATCCCTTCTCCTGATACGTCTGTTTCTCCTCCCCAGAGGCGAATGCCCGAGTAGTTTAAGACTTCGGCATTCGCAGCGGTTGGGTCGGAACTCGTGACTTCGAAATATACGATGCCGTTCCAGTCACTGTCCGGGTTATATCCGGGAATAAAGTCGCCAGTAGTCGACGTATCCGGGCTTTCTATAAGCTGTTTGAGCTTACCTACGTTAAGGTCGACCAGGTCGATCTCTTCGCCTCGTCGATAGTCGCGAATCTGGTTACTGCGGTATTCCCACAGCTTGTCCGCATCGTCGCTGTTGCCCTGAAGCGAACTGATATCTATGGCGGTCCCGCTTTTATTGCGAGCGGTGACCGTTCCGGTATAGGCATCCAGCGAGAAGACTAGTCCGGCTTTGACGGACATCTTCTGATCTTCGATCTCGGAGTTGTGATCGGGGTGAGATGAGTGGAGTGGAGGCTCTATGATTTCGCGTCCCGCGTTGATGGGGTCGTAGGCGGGAGTCGAAGGGTCATCTTCCTCGTAATTATCGAAGGCTACAGGGTTGTAGTTGGGCACGTCATGCATCGCGGTCTCGAGGTTTCCGTTCCAGCGAGCGCTCGCGAAACTTCGGAAGTCGTCGGTGACAGTGTTAGTGAGCATCTTCGAGTCGTACCATTGGCCATCGATCTTCATGCTCTTCAGTTCGTCTTCGCGATTTTTGAAGTAAACGTTGCCGTTTTGGTTATTTTCGATGCCGGCTACTTTATGCCCGTAATATAGGTGTTCCGCAGTAGTGACTTGATTGTAGAATTTGAGGGAGTTGTTCGCTTGGAAGAAGAGGTCTCCATTCGAATGCACGGGACCGTAGACCTCCATGGCGGGTCCGGGATGGATTTCCAGGTCCAGGTTGTAGAAAATGGCGTGAGCGAAGAGGGGAGCGTCCCGCACTTGGAGTTTTTGCGTGACGTAGGAAGTGAGGGGAGACCCGCCTCTGGGATCGTTTACGCTCGCGGATGCGTAGACAGCGATCTCGCGGATTCGAGCGCGTTTGCCTTTAAGGGGATCGAACTCGTTTTCCGGGTCGTCTGGGTCTAGGTAGGTTAGGGAAACGGGGAATGGCGGAACGAGGCCGCCTTCAAGATGAAGGGAGCCGTAGTCGACATTTGATGCCAATAATGCGGATGTTGGGAGTTGCAGCGCTCCGGCTGTATTCGGATCCATCGCTTCCGCAGGGACTGAAGTCTGGTTGTCGAATTTGTATCGCATTTGCGCGAAGCCGTATTCGACGAGAGCTTCCGCCGCCGTGAGCGATTGAAGGCGGAGTTCGTGGCGGTAGTTGACGCCACGCTCTGTGATGGCTCGCGAGATCAAGCCTGCAAAGGCAAGCGAAATCCCGAACGATAGAATGACAACGAGGGCGAGGGCGCCCCCTTTTTTCTCTGAAAATTTCGAATGACGACTCATGACTCTTTCGCTTTGATTAGCCGCGTGGGGAAACGGTGAAGTTATAGGTGTTGGTGGCTTTTCGAGTCGTGCTGCCGTCGTGTACAATCTCTCCTCGTACCATTATAGAACGGGAGTAGAAATTGTAGAAGAGCTTGTTGTTTGCGAGGCCCTTTGAGAGTTCGATCACCTCGTCGTGGGTCCCATAGGTGAATAGACTGGGAAGAACATCTTCGAGTGTGGTGGCGGATGGATATGCGCCCGCGGTGAAGGACTGCTCGAACTTCAGAACGGGACCTTCTGTCGCTTCTTCTGGAACGTGGCGATAGAATCCGACGATTTTCTGAATGAGTTCGTTGTCCTCAGTATCCAAATACACGAGAGCGAGAAAGTCTCCCGATTCGCTGTCGTCCTTTATCTCGCGGTCGGTGTAGGACGAGTAGATTCGAAAGTAATTGGCGTGGGTGGCGACGTCGGTGAGCTCGTCGGTGAAGGTTCGGAGGTCGCGATTCACATTTTGCTTGCCTTCGTCGAAGTTCGCGTAGTTGAGACCTTTCGTATAGAAGGTCATGGTCGCAGCCGTCAGGAATCCCAGAACGGTCATGGAGATCATGAGTTCGGTGAGAGTAAAACCCGATTTACTGCGATTTGCTCGGCGCTTTTTGCTCATGGATTTCAAAATGTATTTAAAAATTGGGTACTTCTGAACGAATTGCGAACAGGGTGTGGCTTGCGGTTCGTCCTCCGACTCGCGAAGGAAGCGTGTAGCTGTAGCGAAGAATAACATTTCGCGAGCTGCCAACGCTGTTTGAGGGATCGCTGATATCGTTGGCGTAGAGCACGAGGTTGAGATTCAGGTCGTCAGAGACTTCGTCGGGCGTGTTGTGTATATCGATCTGGCGTTGATTGACGACGTCCGTGTTTGAATCCCCGACCTCTGGGTTCGCTACTTGGGGCGATACCAAAAGGCTATCCTCGGAGCCAGCGACGAGCCCGGAGGATTCGACGTCGGTGAGCGTGTCTATATTGTTCAAGGAAAGCTTGTCATACTGCATGTCCATTAGCTGTTGCAAGTAGCCATGGGCAATAGTTGTGGCCGTGTTGTGGTAGATCGACCCTTCGGTGAGACGCCGAGATTGTACGATGCCCGAGAGGACTCCGAGCGATGTCGTAAGAAGTAGGAAGAAAGCGACGGTGATTTCCAGAAGAGTGAAACCTTCTTTAGAGCGTAAAGATTTTTTCATAGAAGGCTGGTAGCGCGTTAGAATAGGACGTTTCGTCTCTTAGATAATGGTGCCTGGAAACGCTGAGGATGTTCAACCGATCACCGGAGAAGTATTAACGCTTTATTAAATATTTACGTTAATTCGCGTTTTTGAATATTGGAAAAGACGCAAGTATTTGG
>JBCCZW010000505.1:0-3844 GCA_039186805.1 Verrucomicrobiota bacterium | reverse complement strand
GCCGATGTCATGACATCCAAGTAAACGACAGCCCCTCTCCACAGCTTCACTCAATTCGCTCTGCCGATATCGAGCCGCTTCGAAAACTCCAAGACGATCATCGAAATAGAAATTCACTCGTTTCGCCAATAGATGATAAGCCGATCTTGGTATTGTAATAAAATACAAGGTTTCCGCTTTCGCTAGCTGCTCTTCAACAAAAGGATCCATTCGCAAACGACCTAAGAAAATGTCCAATAATTCCGCCTATAGAAATCGCCAGAACATTCAAGAAACGAATGCCCAGCCAAGGAAATTCTGGCCCAAACTGAAAAACGCAGATTCCACAAGCTACCGAGCCTTCGCACTCATGAAAAACAAGTTGAGGTCGAGAGGCCTACTTAAACACTCCCTCAAGACGAACTCCCAGAGTTTGCTCTTTCCCGATTGGCTCCGCAAAAAAAGCCGAACGCTGGGCAGCCTTCGCTTCAACGGCTTAGGCCTCCCCAAAAGACAATTTTCACTTTCACTCGCCTCAAAGAAATATAATTTTGCTACCAATGCTCGCTGTCGCCAAGGAACTCTTTCAGCACAACCCTGACTTCAAGAAAATCGCGACCGCGTATGCGGCCATCGGAGTCTTCTTTGGAGTTCAACTAAGCCTACAGAACAACTTCATCGTCGAAAGACTCGGCATCGAAGCCCACGAACTCGGGATGGTCGAAGGCCTTCGCGAAGTACCCGGCTTCCTCAATTTCGCCTTCCTCGCAGTGATGGTCGCCCTCTCTCTCAGAATCTCCGCAGCTCTATCTTTAGCCGTAATGGGGATCGGCATCGCGCTCTTTTCCCAAATAAACTCCGTTTTGAGCTTCGCCCTGCTATCCGTCTTCTGGAGCATTGGCTTTCATGCCTGGATCCCCATCGGTCAAACCATGGCGCTCCGCATGGCTCCCAAAGGAAACGAAGGCAAAGCCCTCGGCTTTCTCCGTAGCGTCGATAGTTTTGCATGGCTCGGCATGATTGTCTTTAGCTACTTTTCATATCAGTATATTGGATACAATGGTATATTTTTCGTCGCCGGAGTAGCCTGCCTCGTGGGGGCTGTCTTTATTTCCAAGGTAAAGACCAAAGATCCCGCGTTCGTAGATAAAACAATGCTTATCCGCAAAAAGTATTGGCTCTACTACACGCTTCAATTCCTACAAGGCTGCCGCAAGCAGATATTCATAACGTTCGCCATATTCGCCTTAGTAAAAGTCCACGGCATGCCAGTCGAGACGACCATGATTCTCGTATTCATAAATCAACTCCTGATCACTCTCACGGGTCCTCTTATCGGACGACTCATCGACCGCCTCGGCGAGCGCATCATGCTGACTATCAGCTACGCTAGTCTTACCCTGGTCTTCCTGGGCTACGGACTGATCGACAATCTCACAGTCCTTTACGTCCTCTACTGTCTAGACAACTTTCTCTTCTTCGGCTCCATCGCCCTGAACACTTACATCAATCGCCTTGCGCCGCCCGAAGACCTCAAGCCCACCCTATCGATAGGCGTCGCCTTCAACCATATCTCCTCAGTCGCCGCTCCCCTCATCGGCGGATTCGTATGGATAGCCTTCGGCTACCAAGTCATCTTCATTGCGGGAGCGCTCATCGCATTCGTATCGCTCGTATTCGCTCAGTACATACGTAGTTCAAACCCGCAACCCGAGACCCGAGAGAGCGTCCAATAAGTTCATCCTGAGTGAATGTAGACGCGATCGTTGATCGCGTAACGCGGTCAACGATCGCGTCTACCGAGTTCAAAGTCAGCCGCCTAAAGCGAAACGCTCCTCGAAGCAGCCTTATTTGAAAGCGCCTCTCACGAACGCACCCTAACCCTCTCTCGGCTCTAACACCTCATCGATTATAATAACGGGCTCTTCCCAAGGGTGGGCTTTCTTTATTCCTAGCTCAATAGCTCGTTCCAATGCATTTCTATCGAAGGGCAACGAGAACTCTAATTTAACGGAAGGCACCGAACTGATTTCACCCCTTTTTCCCTCAGTTGGATTAGACCCAGACAATGGTCTATATCTTTCCGTTCCCGGATTCGAGAACCAAAGAACGTTGTCATAATTCCCATACCCCAGAGTCACCACCTGGTTCACCTGCGCAATCACCGACTCAAGCTTATCAGTCGGGACGAAAGTGCTTATTCGATACGATTTTACTAACTTCATTTGCAGTCCCTATATAAACTAAAGTCGGAGCCATAAAGCGCCTTTATATGTACAACCCTATATCTAGGCTCGAATCTGGCCTAGGACTCTGCACCCAATACTCAACTACTATTTCCAGAGAGCGGCTATTCCCCTTCCCGCCAACGGCGGTGCCCCCAAAGGTACTGTGAAGGATCCTCCCGAATGACATTCTCCAAATCCGTATTCAGCGAGGTCAGAATCTCTCTCAGGTCGTTTTCCTTATTCCCGCTACGCTTCACTTTGATCAAACCTGATGTCTTGATCTCGAACTGCATCGGACCCACCCGTTTGCAGGAAGCGAAACACAGCGGCGTGCGCGTCACCAAATGAAGCATCGCCGCCGTCTTGAAAGTCGCTGCAGGATGCCCGAAAAACGGCACCATCAAACCATAAGTTCCTGCATGCTGATCGAAAAGCAAGGCAAGGATTTCCTTGTCGTCCAACACCTCCAAAAACCGACCCGTATTGCCGTCGTGCTTCGGAATCGGACGAAAACGATAACGACTCTTCCGCTGCTTAACTAGCTTCTCCACCATAGGATTGTTCATCTCCCGAGTGATCCCCGCCACGGGTTTAAAGCGAGAAACGTAGTGCCCAGCGATTTCCCAATTTCCAAAATGCCCAGAGGCGACGATCAATCCTTCATCCGGATTCTCCAAAACCGCCATCACCTCAGGGTGAATGTCCACCTTGATGTGGTCATAGATATTATCTCCATCCAGGATATCGGTCGAGCGAAGCGACTCCACCACCAGAATCGCCATATTCTGCGCCGCCTCCTTAGCAATCGCCTTGGCTTTAACGGGATCCGTTTCAACCCCGCTTTTCAGAATGTTGCCGATCGCCACCGCCTTCCGCCTACGGTCCACCCACCACCAAAGCGTGCCCACGCCCACGCCCACCATACAGGTCATGCGATAAGGCAGATTATCGAATAAAAAAAGCGCCGCTCGCGCGAAGCAGTACTCGATGAAGTAGCGAATGTCCTTCAAGCGCCTTCTTGGATGAGGAGCGAAGTAATCTCGCCCACAGTCGTAATCTTGAGAACTTGCTTCGCCTCAAGATGAATCCCGATCACCTCTTCGATATCGTACAGCAAGTCGAGGATCGTCAAGGAATCGAGGCCCAGGTCCTCGACCGTTGTCGCCGGGCCAAACGCGTCCCAGTCCTGATCGCTTGCCGAGGACTCTTCTAAGATGCCGCGCAGCTGCCCATTAATAACTTCTTCTTTTGATTCTTCGCTCATATCTAAATTTTCTATCGTTTCTCCGTACGGGCTCTCGCCTTGGAATGAGAGCTTTGTCGCTTCAAACGCCTCTTCGTTCAAATCTCACTCAATCCCTCCCAGGACCAGCACTCCGTTTCCGCCCCCGAACCCAAAACTGTTTTTCATCACAGGTCCCTTTTTGAGCGGCATCGCCTCTCCGCCAACCAGCTTCACCCGACATTCAGGATCTGGACTCTCCAAATTGAGATTCGGGGGCGCCAACCCCCTTTCGATCGAAATCAATGACGCAATACTCTCCAAAGCTCCCGAAGCCCCGAGCGTGTGACCAAAGTAACTCTTATTGGCCACCAAAGGCACCTCATCCGCCGCTTTTCCATAAACCCGACGAATC
>JBCCZW010000504.1:0-3844 GCA_039186805.1 Verrucomicrobiota bacterium | reverse complement strand
CCAGACTAAAGTACGGAGGGTCTATTCCTCAGCTAGAATCTCGGATTTTCGGTTATCTCGTTAAATCCGGGTCAAAGCTCTTCGCCAAAGACTTATATGGTTCCGACCTGGTAGAAACACTTAAAGAGCCGAGTTCGATCTCCGTTTCAATTAGTACCCACGACTCGCAAGCAATGGAATTCAGCTCTAAAACCGCAACTATCAATGAAACTAAATAAGAAGCTGCTGTTATCCGTCGGCCTAACAATCGCCGTCACCTTCTTGATCGGAAAATCTATTTCTGTATTCACAATTCAAAGTCATATTAGTTCGCTCGCGGCTGATAGCGATCCGGACACACACCTAACAGAGCTGCAATCGATCTCAAGCTTAGTGCTTTGGGTGGCTTCGCTGGAGGCGCTCGCAACAGTCGTCTTGTCATTGGCGACGCTTCTTTACTTCTCCAGACAAATCATTTCCAGATCCCTGACAAGTGGCCTTTCAGAGGCTCTCGGTCTAGCGGGAAGCATTGGGAAGACCTCGAGAAGCATGATGTGCGTTTCTGAAGTGCACGCGACAGCCAGCACCGAGCAAGCAGCGAGCCTTGTGGAGTCTTGTTCCTCCATCGAAATGATGAATGAGAGTTCGAAGGAGAACCTCAAAAGATCCAAGGAAGCAGCCAATTTTGCCGCGGACGCTCTTAAAGCAACCCAGCAAGGGGGTGTTCGCATGGAGCGGATGAGCGAAGCGATGACCGACATTAGGGAAGCGACCCAAGGCATCGCCCAAATAATCAAGACGATCGAGGAAATCGCGTTTCAAACCAATATTCTCGCGTTGAATGCAGCCGTCGAAGCTGCCCGCGCGGGAGAAGCCGGCTCGGGATTCGCTGTAGTTGCCGACGAAGTACGGAATTTAGCTCAGAAGTCCTCGGCCGCCGCAGACAGTTCATCGAAATTGATCGAACGCAACAATGCGAAAACCGAACATGGCGAACGCATTACCGCGGAGGTCGCCGAGTCGCTCGCGGAAATCACAGGTCTTGTGCAGAAGCTAGACGAATTCATCTCTTCGATATCGCACTCTTCCTCTGAGCAGTCGGAAGGAATCAGTCAAATAAGAGAGGGTATGTTGATTCTCCAGCAAACGACCCAACAGTCATCTACCGACTCGGAAGAAGCAGCTCAGAACGCAAATCGCCTTAAATACGATTCCGAGCAAATGACTTCCATCCTCCTCGATCTCTTAGATATAATTGACGCCGCTCAGCAGCGCGATGGGGAGGAAAAAGAAATAGAGGCTCCCGAAAAGAAACCATCTCAAGACAGTTCCTTCCCTGCAGCCGATCGAAGTGGGTCGTTTGAGAATTTGGATACAGCCCTCGAATCCGTCGGAACTGATTCGAAGGACGATTCTGTCGTGCTCTGGAGTTAGTTTGAAGACCGCGGTATAGGTCCTAGCCTTCCGATCTTTATCGCTCGTCTATAGCTTCCAACAGATTCGGTATCGCCAAAAACTCCGAATCCGAAACGAGGTCTTCTTTATTAGTGAGCGGCAGGTGCTTCATGAGATTCTCCTTCAGATCATTATAGCGTTTCTTGCCTGCGAGATTATCCCACTCCTCTGGATCTCTGCGATGATCGTAAAGCTCTTCCGTTCCATCTTCGTAAACGGTAAAGCGATATCGCTCGGTGCGAATTGAATGGTTATTGTATCCAAATGTGGATACGACCGTACGAGGCCATTTCGCTGAAGGCGTTTCGATTAAAGCGGCGATCGAGCGTCCGTCCATCGCTTGTTTATCCGGTAAATCGCATATCTCGACAAGAGTTGGATAGATGTCCAACAGACTTACTGGCCTTTCGCAAACTTCTCCCGAAGCTCCCCTTTTTCCGGGAACCGACCAAATCAAGGGAGTGCGTGTAGACTCCTCCCAAAGCGCATGCTTTCGCCAATGCCACTTTTCTCCCAAATGCCAACCATGATCTCCCCACAATACCACTACAGTATTGTCGCTGAAGCCGTAGGCTTCCAGACCGTCCAATAATACGCCCACGCACTGATCCACGAAAGTGCAGGTCGCGAGATAAGCTTGGGTCGCTTTTCGCTGCAGATCTAAGCGCTCAATTTCATTATGATCGCCTACTTTCGGACCATTGAAGCCGACGCCCGGCGAGGCGAGTACCCGGCCGATGGGAGGCACGTCGTCCAAGTCGTCCGGCTTCACCTCTGCGATCTCAACTTCTTCGAGGGGCCTCTCATGGAAGTATTTACGCGGCGCATACCAAGGCATGTGCGGCTTGAAGAAGCCAATCGCCATAAAGAACGGTTTATCCTGCGGCATCGCCTCCATTTTGTCGACCGCCCACTGGGCGAGCTTCATCTCCGCGACCTCGTCATCTTCGGCATCTATTGGCCCAAAGCGAAGTGGGTAGCTGGATATGTCAGGATCATCTGGCTTAGCTTTGGCCCCACTCATCCTTTCTTTGTATTCATGCCAGCCTTCGCTGGGGCGTTGATCTCCGCCATGATAGATTTTGCCTCCTCCGATCACATGATAGCCGTCATTGAAGAAGGCTTGATGGAGCATTACCCGCCCTTCTGGCTGGAGCTCTCTTCCAGAGTGCTTATTTCCATAGATGCCTGTGGTGCTCGGAGCCAAGCCGCTCATCAAGGCTTCGCGAGAAGGGTTGCACAGAGGAGCCGCGCAATAAGCTCGCGTAAAGGTGACCCCTGATTCGGCCAATCGGTCGATATGAGGGGTTTTCGCCTGCGGGTGACCTCCGAGATGTCCCACCCAATCATTGAGATCATCGACTGCGATAAATAGCACATTGGGTTTCTCCTCCGAATGGGCAAAGAAGGCGCCCGTTACAGCGTAGGCAAGCGCCAGGATTCTAATTTTGAAGGTTAGTGGGGAATGAAAGCAGGAGCGACTCATGGAACCAAAGTGCCTCATCGCTTGCGGCGAGTCCAGTCGTCAAGTGATTTTTGGACTGTCCCGAATCGGCAGTCGGTCCGCCAGTGTCGGCTACCTATCCGCTTGGAATCTTGCGGCAGCCGTGCAGAGGACATCCGCTTCTTTTTCGTCGACTTCGATCTCAAACTCTTCCGCGAGAATCGTCTGCAAAGATCCAGCGGACGAAACATGAATGTCCTCAAATAGACCGTCTGAATGGGTCCTTCTGAAGTTCGCATTGTACAAGCAGCGAACTTCTTCATCTCGGATCGTAGAGACGAGCTTTCCGACAGACCGCTCAGATCGTCGATATCTATGCCTGTTCCGCGTAGATTAACCGTGGTGCCCACACAGGCTTCGCTGCCGCTGCTTGGCTGGGTAATGGTTGCCGTCGGCGGGGTGTTGGTGACGGTTAAGGTAATCGAGTCTTCAACCATGGTCCCACCTGCACTTGCCCGAAAGCGAAGCGTATGGATACCTGGCGCCAACGAATCGGCAAAGATACCAGACTCGAGACCGTTTACCCCATTCACGGTTGATAGGGTGTCGGTGCTGAGAATACCGTTAATGCTCGACCACCATTCGACATGAATAGGTTGGGCACCGCTTTCAACCACGTAGCCGACATCAGCTCGTAAAGCAATGCTCCGTCCCATACTCTCTGAGCCACCGTCGCTTGGAGCAGTAATCTCAACGGTTAGGGCTGAATCAACCGCTCTTAAGACCGCATCGTAGGCGTTGACGTAGCGGTTGACGTCGCTGTCCGGGCTGCTGTGGGCGGTGTCGACCATGATATTCCATACCTGCGTCGCCGAAAGCGCTGGATCTGCTGCCCAAATAAGGGCCGCAACGCTGCCCGCAAACGGTGAAGAGAAGCTGGTGCCCGATATCCAGGTGGCGTTTGTG
>JBCCZW010000503.1:0-3857 GCA_039186805.1 Verrucomicrobiota bacterium | reverse complement strand
GTAATAATTAAAATGAATCATCTTTTGTCGAAATTGGGTTAATATTAACACCTTTGATTAAATTTAATCATATTATAAGTGAAAGTACTTAGTTCCAGATTTCAGCCGCATTCCAATTGATAGATTATGAAAACGCTCGATATCATTGCTCCGATAAAGCTGCTTCCCGAGGATTTCGGCGGAGAGTCCGATTTTGAAGGTCTTTCCCGAAGTTTGATTTCGATTGAGGACGGCGTGATTAAAGCGGTGCGCCCTTGGGATAAGGAGTTTGCTCCGGATGATACGCTGAGGCTTGGACTGGTTTTGCCTGAGTTTTTGGATAGTCACACGCATCTAGATAAAACGCACAGTTGGGGTAGGGCTCCCAATGTTTCGGGTACTTTTCAGGAGGCGATCGAGAACCTGCATAGGGACAAGGAAAACTGGACGGTCGAAGATGTGTATCAGCGTTCAAACTACGGTTTGCAATGCGCCTATGGCTATGGGACGGTAGCACTGCGTTCTCACGTGGATACGGGGATTGGATGGGCGGAACGGAGTTATGAGGCTCTTGCTCAGCTGAGAGAGGAGTGGCGTGGGAAGGTTGAGGTTCAATTGGTGAGCCTTGCGTCTGTGGAGGACTACGATTCGCCGATCGGTCAAGATTTGGCTGACCTCCCTGTTGGTTATGGAGCGAAGGCGATAGGGGGTATGCCGGTTATGAATCCGAAACTCGATAAACAGTTGGATCGATTGTTTCAGTTCGCGGCTGAGCGAAAGGTAGGCGTCGATTTGCATGTGGACGAGAGCGGAGATCGGGCCGCGGATTGCTTGCGGGCAGTCGCTCTGGCGGTGATGCGTAATGAGTTTATGGGTACAGTCGTTTGCGGGCACTGCTGTAGTCTAGCGGTTAAGCCTATCGAAAAGCAGCTTGAAATTCTCAGGCTGGTGAAAGAGGCGGGGATCAGGGTGGTGTCTCTTCCGATGTGCAATATGTATTTGCAGGATCGCAAATTGGAGGGAGATGCCATTCAGACGCCGTACTGGAGAGGCATCACGTTGGCCCACGAATTCATGGAACAGGGGACTCCTTTCGCTTGCGCGAGCGACAACGTAAGAGATGCGTTTTATGCCTACGGCGATTACGACATGCTGGAAGTCTACCGAGAGTCTTTAAGAGTGGGGCACCTGGATAGGCGTTTGCCGGAATCGCTGGGGGTTGTTACCTCTGCTCCGGCTCGACTTATGGATTTGGACACGGAAGGTTTCGGCGTGATTCGACCTGGTTCGCCAGCGAGATTAGCGAGTTATCAGGCGGAGTCTCTGAGCGAACTGTTGAGTCGTCCCTGTGTCGAAAGGAGTTTCTGGGATGGGGAAGGTTTTTCGAAACGAGACGTTCCCGCGTATTCGGAAATTGGAGATCTAAAGACGGTGACCTCCTAATCGGGGTCTGAGCTTTCCCATAAGAACTCCCTCAGGGAGGTGGGGTTGATCTGAAGAGATTCGGCCGCTGCTCGACTCTTTTTTATATAGGGACCGTATCCTCCCGCTCCGCTGGCGACGAACGCGTGTGTGTGGATCTTAAGAACTTGATATTGATGCGGTTCAAAGGGCATGCCTTGGTATTCGATGGATGCGATGCCGACCTTGGATCCTTCTGTTCGATATGAGATTTGCCAATTTGGATCGTAGAAGAGAAAGCCGTCTTTTTTAGGGTTTAATTCTGCTTGAGCAAGGCGATCGGCGTTGAATGCGAGCCACTCGGGAACGTGTTTCCAAGGGATGGTGAAGTTGACCATTCTGTCCGCGTATTGGAAAACGCGATACCAGTCTTTGATGCTTGCTGAGGGCGGCAGACTTTCTTTGCTTTTGAAACGCGAGCAAAGACAGGCCATGAGCGGCGTCTCTGATTCGTCTGCGTTTACTCTGGCCCAGTTCGCGTATTGCTCGCTTGCCCAATCTAGAATTTCGTCTTGGGGAATCGATTGATCAACCTGCGGATTGGGTTGAGCGGCGATGCTGCGTTTTCCTCGCGTATCGAGGATATTCGAAAGTTCTTTTTCGAATCGCGGTCGTGCGCGAGAGGGCCCTTGCTTCGTTTGAGGAGCAAAGGTTTGGTTTTTTACAAACCAGCCTTTGTCGGAAGACCAGAATGCTTCTCCATAGTTCTTGGCGAGCAAGCCGCTTTGGAGGTAGTTAGATTGCCTCCACTCGTCGGATACCTCGGGGATCAATTGATGGGTGTGGGAACCGAGCAGTAGCGTATTTGGAGAGAGTTCGGGTAGGAGGGCGAGATCATCTGAGGACGTTTCTTGGAGGTTACCCATGTGGGAGATGACGACGATGCAATCGACTTTGCCTTGCATCCAGGAAAGCCAAGGTTTGGCGGCGGAAAGCGGATCGGTAAGGAAGTCTTCGCCGTCGATTACGTTTGCTAAGTTGGCTAGGCCAAGGACTCCCAGGCGACAGTTTTCGAATTCGAAGATTCTGGCGGGCACGGTGACTTTCTCGATTGGAGATCCTGATCTTGCGTTGGTGACGATCGGCCTTAGCTGGCTATCGGAAAGCGCGGAAACGAGGGCGTCGATTCCCCAGTCTAGGTCATGGTTGCCGAGGGTGAAGGCACTGATACCTACTTCTTCGAGTAACCGGTAGGCAAAGCTGCGAGCAGGCTTCTCCGCCATGAAGACATCCCATGGGGAGCCTCCGCCGTGGTCGTCGCCGCCTCCCAAAAGCAGGCTGGTTTCAGGATCCGCATCGTTCTTGGCTTTTAGAAATTCGAATAGCGAGGAGCTGTCTTTTTCATGAGGGAAGAGCGCTCCATGGGCGTCGCAGAAGTATCGAATTTTCAGGTTTCCAGAGGCGCGAGGCGAATGTTCGGGCAAGGCTTCGCCGTTTGTATCTGGTTCCCAGATTCTTAGGTGAGGAAGATTGGGAAGGTCATCGGATATCCATCGATCGACGATTTTCGGGAGGGTCATGAATGGCGGTCGCGTTGGCGAGAAAGTTGGCGGGTTTCCTGCTGAATGGCAGCTATGAGTATTCGTTTTTGTAAGATCGCTTTGGTGGCTGCCTCCTTTTTCTTTTTGTTCTTAGTCGTGTTCAATAATCTGACGGACTACGGTTCCAATTACATGTTCGTGGAGGCTGTGCTGAGCATGAGCACGACGTTTGAAGGGAATGCAGGCATGTGGCGAGCGATCCATTCGCCGGTTATTTATCATATCTTCTACGCGGGAATTATTTTGTGGGAAGCGGCTTCGATGGTACTGATCGGCTGGGGAGCGTTTGCGATGTGGAAGGCGAAGGCGACGGATGCCAAGGCGTTTAACCAGTCTAAGAAATTGGCGATCATCGGCCTTACTTCCAGCATGCTGCAGTGGTACATAGCGTTTTTGACGGTAGGGGCTGAGTGGTTTCTGATGTGGCAGTCGCAATCGTTCAATGGACAAGGGGCTGCTCATCGGATGTTTGTGGTGATGGGCGTTTCGTTGGTCTTCGTTGCATTGAAGGATGAAGAATTGGAAGACGCCTGAATGACTTATGGGGCGTAGATGAAATCCGAAAGGTCGGTCGGCGTCTCTAGGAGTTTGTGCTTGAGGAACAAGTCTTGGCTCTTTTGCCAGCTATCTTGAGTCATCAACGGCATTACAGTGCTGCCTTCGGGAAGAACGAGCTTGGAGATTTTCGCCAAGGATTGAAGCTGGTAGGCTCGGTCCAGATCGGGATTCCACTTTTCGAGGATAAGGTCCACCGTTTCTTCTTGGTGGGTCAGGGCGTAGGTCCAGCCTTGGCGGCAGGCTTCCAGCATATCGCTCGTAATTTCCGGAAATTTGGAAACGGTTTCCTCAGTGGCGAATAGGACTTGGGAGTAGGCG
>JBCCZW010000502.1:0-3864 GCA_039186805.1 Verrucomicrobiota bacterium | reverse complement strand
GCAATAACGCCCATCATCTCTTCAGAAAATTTCGGATATTCTTTTAAGCGCGGTCGACTCCAAGTACGCCCCTCAGCTTTGCTGTAAAGCGCTTCCATGCTCTCCGGAGCCCAAGACTCCTGCCGCCCCGTCCACCAACCAATAAACTCGCTGGCTAACTCTGGATGGTCCGCAACTTTTGGAATACCTAGATACCAGAAACCCGTGATCGCAAACGCCGCTTGCCCTTCGCCGCCTGGCAGAAACCCGAATCCCGTCGTCGCTCCAGCCCTTGAATAAAGCGGATTCAACAGCGCGCCCGTATGATCCGCCCATTGGAAAATGTGGGCCACGTTCCCTCGAATGTAAGACCCATTAACCTCCTCGACAAAATCGCCCGATTCCAACGAGTTTCCCTTTCCCGCCAAGGAGTGAAACTCCCTAAATGAAAGCAAACCTCTCGCCAAATCACTCTCGCCCCAGCGAGCCCAAGCGGAAACATCCGCCAAATCCACTCCCTCGGTCTTGAGGCACCACATAAGGTCCACCAACATCGCCTCGGAGAGCTTCGTATACGGCGCAAATCCCTGATATTCTCCATCCCGAGATAACAATGACGAGACTCTAAAAAGCTCATCCCTAGAAACAGGAGGCACAGCGCTCCGGTCGCCCCCGCCGTTGGACTCAAGATCGAAAAGCAAATCCGCGCGAAAGGCGTAGACGTAAAGGTTAGGCAAAATAACAGCGCCGTACTCCCTCCCCTCCCATTCCGCCAAGCTTCTCGCGGTTTCGGAAAGATGGAAAGCGGCAGACGGCCTGTCCTTCCACTCACTTACCGGCAATAACGCATCGCTCAACTTTGGTATCCAAGGCTCATCCACTGAAACCACATCGTAAATCTCCTCAGATTCGAAAACCATTCTAGAAAGCTCAAACTGATGGAGAAAGCTCCATTCCACCCAACAGCCAAAAGCTTCCTCAAATTCATGAATGGACGCAGCAGCTTCAAGGGCTACAGGCGAGTAGGCCGTCAAAACCCTCAACACTTGACGTTGCTCATCGTCAGGAGAAGAGCTTAAGCGCTCATCCGCAAAACACGGCGCCCAAGCAAAACCCGTTAAACAAAGAGTTAGTAACCGTATCGACACAATTGAACGCTGACCTCCTCCCAAGCCCTCTCGATCCAATAATAAAGCGGCATCGCAAATTCCAATAGGAGAAATAAAAACCAAAAACCAGTGGTGAGATAGCAAACTCTGGGTTGAGATTCAAGCCTCCAAAATCGTAACTTCCTCGAAGTGAATATCTTCGCCCTTGTATTGCCACCCCGCAGCAACCGTCTTCGCCTTGCGGGCCTCGCCGAGTCAAGAGCTGTCGACTCCGTCGACCGCGGACAAGCCGCGGCGGGGCATCACGGCTACCGAGGAGTGCTGCGACGACATGACCACAAGAGCCCATCCAACCCTTCGGGCTTCGGGGCTTGATGTACCGAGCGAAGTGAAAAATCCATCGCAAGATAGTGTCGCGAAGCGAGCTTCGGGGAATGAAACCCTATTGCGATTCAACAAGAACCCCTATGCAATTTGCGAAACAAGTCTATAAAACGTAGCGTATGTTGAGAGTCTTCCGACCCCTGCAACGCACCAGAATCAGTCCACACGCAATGCAAAGCTCTCAACCAACAGTCCAAAATCCAAAAGCAGACTCAATTCCCTCCCAATCTTGCGCTCCCTACCTCAAAACATCCTCAAGACTGTCGTATTGAAATTCCAATGACTCCAACACCCGCTCCAAGTCATCCGGATCATAGTTCGCTCCTACGCCGATCTTCTGGGAAACCACGAAATTATCGACCAAAACGCAATACCGCCTATTGACCATAATCCCCAATAACTCTCCGGTCATCGAAAGAACCAAATCTCCCTTGGAAGGCGAAAACTCGCCAAATAAAGAACTCAAAATCTTCGACTGCATCTTCACATAACCGGGCGTTTCCAAATCCAACTTAAATTCGACCTCCCCATACTTACCGCTTCCGCCCGAGATCAAAACTGCCTCCGGGAACTTAAACGGCTCCAAGGCCGTCAGATAAACAGATGCCTTGGATGCAGTCGCTTCCTCTTGGCTTAGGGGCGCCACCACTACGCGAGGATCCAAGCTCAAAACGCTCAGCGTATCCACTTCTCTCTGACCACGCGGCAAGTTCAGGCTCCCTTTCGTTCCTTTTAGAAGAGAGACGCTTTGCCCCAAGTTATATGGTGTGTGCTCCATATGCAGCAAAGCATAGGTGTCCACCCCATCGGAAACCAAAACCGAATTAGCCGAAACCGTTGACTCAGTAACTCGCGACCGCGCCGCTCGCAAATAGCTGAAGTTCGCCTCGATCATCTTGCTTCGGAACTGATCGAACAGCTGATTCGCATTGATCGGAATGCTCGAACGCAGCTCTTCGCGCAAATCCTGCGACTGCTCGGCTAACTGCGTCACGCCTTCCGCCAATTTGCCCGCCTGCTCCTGCAATACGCGCTTCTCTTGACGCTCCAGCTCCACCTCTTCGCTCAACTCTGAAACCCGACCAGTCAAAAACCGCTTTTCGCTCTCAGCCACTTTGACCTGCACATCCAGTTCTTGGATACGAGCCGCTGAGGCCTTCTGCTCTTCCGCCGCTTTCGCAAGCTCCGACTCTTTTGCTTCGATCTCTTGGAGCTTCCGATTAAGTTCTTCCTGCAGCCGACGCGACTGGGCCTCCGATTGGCGAGCCTTGGCTTCCACATCGGTATAAAGCTGCTGCATTTCCTCCAAACCTTGTTCCACTTGACTCTTCTCTTCCTCCAAGCCCTTCTGCAAATCCTGCAGGTTCTGCTTCTCGCGCTGCAATGCTAGCTCGCGTTTCTCCGCTTCGCTCAGATCAGATTGGAGTTCCCCGATTGAATCATCCCTTTCCTTGATTCGCTGCTCCGCTGCAGCAAGCTCCTGGGCAGTCTGTTCAGCCTCTTCATTAAGAGTCTCTTGGGCCACTCGCTCCTCTTCCAAAGAAGATTGAAGCGTATCCAAAAGATCCTGCTCCATGATCGCCATCGCCGCAACGCTTTCCTCCGAGGACGCGTCCGAAGCATTCGCCTCCTGCTCTTTCCGCTCCTTATCCCACTCTGTAAGGGACAAGATGGTAAGCAGCAAAAAGTCTACTAGAATGATGAGTAGCGTCTTATTCATTACGCCTTCACGTCTGCCGTTTTCGACAACGCAGCAATCTTCTCCTCGCTGGCCAAAATGAGTTTGTTCTTAAAGGGCCGCACTAAGCGAATCTTCACGATCGCTACGCCCAAGATTCCAAAAAGATTAGAGGAGTAAGCCGAAATCAAGTTTGCTTCGATCAGATTCAAAACCTGAAGCACCAAGGAAATACAGGTCCCCGCGATCCCTACATATAGACCCGTGTCGAAAAGGTTCTCCTCATTCTCCATCAACTTGAGCTTTACCAAGGAATCGACTTCGCGACGATCAATCTCGCGAACCTTCAGCATGCAGATCAGAAAGACCAACACCTGAAGCAAAAAGAAAAAGGCGACAGAAAGTATAGTAGAGGTTCCCATAGAAGTTTCGGGTGTAGTTTCGACAATAATGGTTTCTCCTGCGACCTCCGCAAGAACTGGCATAGAAAATTTGAACGAGAAGCCGGGGAATTGCGTGACGTTTCATGTGGCCAAGGACTTCTGGTCCAGCTCGCTGCTTGACAACACGGCGGGTTCGGTCGCGGTGACGGCGCCGGCGACGGGCCTGGCGCAAGCGGTCGCGCAGCATCGCGCCAATGTCCTGATCATGGATGTGGAAGGCGCCGAACACGCGATCCTGACCCGCTCCGATCTGACCGGCGTGGAGACGATC
>JBCCZW010000501.1:0-3868 GCA_039186805.1 Verrucomicrobiota bacterium | reverse complement strand
TGCCGGTCGCGACATAAAGCGGATCATTGGGATTCAAATTTACCACATGGTGGTTCCGCACATAAACAGTAGGGACACGGTCATTGGTAGAGGGGAGCAAAAAGGAATAATCAAAACCGACTTCGAGCGGACCCGGCTTCACCACGCCGTTCCAATCCACATCCTTTCCTTGCTTGCCAATACCCAAGTGCCACTTGCCGACAACCGCCGTCTCGTATCCCGCTTTCTTGAATAGCTTTGGGAGCGTCAGCTTGTCAGTTGGAATAATCAAGGGCGCGTTGGGAGGCAGAATCCGCGCCCCATTACGAAAGGCGTGAATGCCCGTGAGCATCGAAAAACGTGAAGGCGTGCAAGTCGATGCCGTACAATGCCCATCGGTAAAGTTGATTCCGCTCGCCGCCAAGCTGTCAATATAAGGCGTCGGAATGGCTTCACTGCCGTTTACTCCGATGTCTCCATAGCCAACGTCATCGCCGTAGATGATGACCACATTTGGGGTTTCTGCAGCCTTCGCGGCAAACCCAAACAGGAACGCTCCAGACACAAAGATGATAACTTTTCGTGATAAGTACTTCATAGGGAAAATCTGAATACTATTTCGATCCTTGAGATCGCGTGACCCTTTTTCGGACAAAATCTGACAAGAGCGAACTTTTTTTACTCATAATTGCGGTGTCACCAGCCGCGCACATCAAAATCACATGTAGAATTTTACCCGCAAACCCTCGGCCGAGATGCGCCTTGGCATTTTGCAAATCCAAACGGAGGAGCCGCGACCGTCTCTAAAGTGGCAGACTTACTAGAAAACAGGATGATTAATACCCGAGTCATATTCGCCTTCAGCCTTATTTTTGCAGCCGCCGCAGGCCTCAGCGCTGAGACAAAGCCAAACATTCTTTGGATTTTCTCCGAGGACCTCTCGCCCTACATGGGCTGCTATGGCGACGAGATAAACAAAGACCACACTCCCACCATCGATCAATTTGCCAAAGACGGGGTGTTGTTCACTCGCGCTTTCGTGACGGCTCCTGTCTGTTCCGCCAGTCGATCCGCCGTCATCACGGGCGTCATGCAAACTACGACTGGCACTCACCTCCATCGCTCAAGCCGATGGACCGACGGAACCATCGTTCCCGAAAGCGCACGCGTCTACCTTCCCAAAGGCATCAAGACGATCCCCGAGCTCATGCGGGACGCTGGCTACTTCACCTTCAACAGCGGGAAAGATGACTATAATTTCCACTACGACCGTCGCGAACTCTACACCGTCGGCAACCCTCCGAATTACAAAGTCGGCATGAACGGCTGGCAGGGCAATCGCGCCGAACACGCCTTATCCTTCGACAAGGACACATGGAAATCGCGCCCCGACAAAAGCCAACCTTGGTTCGGCCAAATCGAGCTCAAAGGCGGCAAAGCGCGCGACAGACACGTGCGGTCTGGCCATAAACTAGAAAAGGAAGCGCTTACGCCCCCGCCCTACTTTCCCGACACCCCTGAACATCGAAAGTCCTGGACCGAGCACTACAACGCCGCTCGCGGCGCCGATCACCAAATCCAGCAAATCCTGGATCTCCTCGAAGCGGACGGGGAACTGGAAAATACGATCATATTTTTCTTTTCCGATCACGGAAACAACCAATCCCTGCGGCACAAGCAATTCTGCTACGAGGGGGGCGTTCACGTTCCTCTCATGATAAAGGGTGCCCATCCCTCCCTGAAAGCTGGCGTTGTTCGTACAGAACTCGTCTCTGCGCTCGATGTTTCCGCGACGACGCTCGCGATGGGAGGCGCGGTAATGCCGGACTACCTGGACGGACAAGATCTGTTTGGAAAGAACTACAAACCGCGCGAACACATCATTTCCGCTCGCGACCGCTGTGACTACACGATCGACCGAATCCGTACCGTTCGCACCGAAAACCTCCGCTACATTCGCAACTACTTTCCTAAACGACCCCTCCTCCAAGCCCAATACCGCGACAACCGACCGGTGGTAATGGACCTCAAAAAACTCCACGCCGCTGGCAAACTGACTGCTTACCAAAGCGAGCACTGGTTCGGTATCCGTCCAGAAGAGGAACTCTACGACCTAAGCAAGGACCCCTACCAGCTCAATAATCTGGCCGACGACCCCGCTTACGCAAAACAACTCAAGACACATCGAAATATCCTCAAAAAATGGATACGTAAGACCGACGACCAGGGTCAATACGAAGAAACCGCAGAAAGCCTGAGAGGCACCTACGAACTCTGGAAGAACAAGGAAATCTTCATGAACGCCGATGTAAATCCGGAGTACGATCAGTTCAGATAAGTCAGTAGATTTAACCAAGCGGAGCTTCGCAGGCCAAAACTACACCATTGTTAACAAAATCGCCTCCCAATCGTCTTTACACCCCAAAAAGCTATCCACCTCATTAAGCCGAAACCAAGCTATCAACACATTCGTTCCCCTAACCGTGGGTCAACAAACTCATAGACTCTACTACTTTTGCGGTTTCATCGCGCTCACAACCGCAGCTCCCTTCGCGGAGGCGGATCAGGCTCTCCTACAATCGTACAAGGAAGAGATAGAGCCGATATTCGACAATTACTGCTATGATTGTCATGGCTACGGCTCCAGCAAAGGCGGCGTCACACTAGACGAATTTACAGCCGAATCCATCGCGGACTATGACCTCTGGATGCGGGTCCTCCGCAACACGCGAGCCCACATCATGCCGCCGATCGACGAAGTGGACGGTCACCTGCCCTATCCCGAAGAACGCGCCTCCATTCTCGAGTGGGTGAAACGCTCGCCTTTCGGCATCGACCCAGAACGCATCGATCCTGGACATCTCACCGTCCAACGGCTCAACCGTAATGAATATCAGAATACGATTCGCGACTTGATGGGAATCAAGTTCGACACGCTGGACGCCTTTCCAACCGACAACTCTGGCGAAGGCTTCGATAACATCGGCGAACTTCTCACCCTCTCGCCCATGATGCTTGAGAAGTACCTCGACGCCGCCAACACCATCGTAGCCGAAGCCGTCCCGCTCAAGGCGAGAATCCTACCTGTCCACAAACTTGATGGCCAAGAACTCGTCGCTCTATTCAGCCCGGCTGAGATTGAGGATGACAAATCGAGAGATCGCCTAGAACTTACTTTCTACGAGCCCTCTTCCAGAAAAGGCTCCTACCGGATCAAGAAGCCTGGCCAATACCGGCTGGATATTAAGCTCCGCCCGGTCTCTTTTTCATCCTTCAGCGGCTTCGACTACAACCGAGCCCGCATGGTCTTCAAGATAGATGGTGAGACCCGCATCGATCAGGAGTTCGAATTCGTCAACGGCAAGTCTTACTCTTTCAGCTACGAATATGACTGGCAACCAGGCGAGCATACCTTCGAGGTTGAGGTCGCCCCCACCCATCAGGAGGAAGAGCGTCCCAAAAACCTGAAGATGCGGATCGACCACATCCACGTTGTCGGCCCGCTCGCTCCGGAACACTGGGTGGTACCAGAGAACTATCGCCGCTTTTTCCAGGACGGCGTGCCAGAAAACGAAGCCGCTCGACCTGCTTATGTTCGTCGCATTCTGGAGCGCTTCGCCGCCCAAGCCTATCGTCGCCCCATCGACGCCCCCACTCTCGATCGGCTTGTTGCGATCGCGACTCATGGCTCCGATATGCAAAGCTTCAGTTGGGAAACCGGCATCTCACAGGCGATGATCGCGATCCTAGCCTCTCCACGCTTCCTTTTCCGCGAAGAGAATCACCTACCTGCGGCATCCGATGGAGAGCACCCTTATATAGACGAATACTCGCTCGCCTCGCGCCTCTCCTACTACCTCTGGTCGAGCATGCCTGACCAACGGCTCTT
>JBCCZW010000500.1:0-3874 GCA_039186805.1 Verrucomicrobiota bacterium | reverse complement strand
CGACGGCGCAGATTTATTTGTAA
The DNA here is from genome assembly GCA_039186805.1 of Verrucomicrobiota bacterium. GTDB lineage: Bacteria > Verrucomicrobiota > Verrucomicrobiia > Opitutales > Opitutaceae > JBCCZW01. The sequence goes on along the minus strand of JBCCZW010000500.1, from coordinate 3,851 downwards.
AATCAATGATGAGTATCGGTTCTTTGAGGTCGCTTCGTGACGTGTCACGGAGAGTGGGTATTGATGGTATTTAATCGGTATGGCTGAGTAATGGGAGCATTCAACCTTGGTTGATGCAAAAATGCCCCAATACCTCTTTTTCGCCGATCTACCCTTGTCGGCGGAGGTTTTGACGCGCTTCGACTCTATACAAAACCTAAAACGAAAATGATCGAAACACTTAGAAAAGTTAATTGTTCCGCGACGCTTGCCCTTACTGCGTCGTTGTGGGCAGCCGCTTATACAGCTTCTGCCCAGGAAGAAGACGATGATGATATATTTGAATTGTCCCCATTTGTTATAGATGCGTCGCAAGATGAAGGTTGGCGCGCTGGAAACACCTTGACGGGTAGCCGTACTAATCAAGCGCTCAAGAATGTCCCGCTTAGCGTGGATGCGATGACGACGGATTTCATGGAAGATATGGGAATCCATTCGCTCGACGAGGCGGGCGAATTTATTGCTGGACTAGAGTTTCCGCCGAGCGATGAGCGGACGAATGACAATGGCGCTTCGTTCCGTGGTCTTTCTTTGGGAGGTCGTGAGAATGCGGCGTCTTCTCGCAACAATTTCCTTTGGTATCCGAGAACCGACAGCTTCAATATCGAACGCATCGATTTCAACAAAGGTTCGAATTCCCTGATGTTTGGCGATGCCTCTCCAGGTGGTCAGGCGACTGTATATACTAAGCGGGCCCAGTTTAGGGATTTCGGCGCGGCTTCTGTCCTTTATGGCGAGCACGACACCAGTCGTTTCACCCTGGACGTGAACCGGAAGATTAACGATAAGGCGGCCTTTCGTATCAATTACGTGGAGAGTTCGAAGAGATCCTATATCGACTTTGGAGACGACAATGTAAGAGGTATCCATTTAGCGAGTACGGTTAAGCTATTCGAGAACACTACTTTGCGGTTCGAATTCGAGGATTTGACATTCGATCGCACGAGGGCTCGGAGCGATGTCTCAGTCAATCAGGAAGCCTCGGGAGGTTTGGGCTTTACGAGCTCGAGTCGCCAAGTATTCACGTCCGACGGCGATTTCTACAACCCGAGACGGCGAGTGGTGGACCCTGATGATGCTACGGGAGAGGAAACCGAGCGCAGCTTCTTCGCTTCCGATGGCAATGGCGGATTTATGGATCCTTTTGTGATCGCATCGGCAGACCGTCAAAACTCTGCGACAGGCGATGATCTCAGCCTGGTGGAAGGCGTTTCGCAGACGGTGCGGGTTCGCAACAATCTGGAGGGTGGAGGCGATCCGTTCCTAACGGTGGGCCCGGTGCCTCGGGGAGTTAATGTTAATGGTTTGCGGAGTTTCTTGAATAGAGACATCAACAATTATTCGATCTTTCTCGAGCAATCGTGGGGAGGCTTGAATGTCGAACTGGCGGCGAATCGGCAGGAGCAATTTCAAAATCGCAACGATAATGATTTTAGCCGGGCGATTTCGGTAGATGGTGACGGCCGTTTATTCAATGAAGGAGATCTGGACCGAAAGTGGTTTGGCAATGACGTAAATACGGTACGTCTCACTGCGTCTTATCCTCTCGAGTTTGGGGACCGCATGTCGCAGTTCTTGGTGGGAAACGTGACTTACTTGGACGATCTGGCGTATTCTTTTCGCCAGCGTTTGGTAAACCAAGCCAATGCGATTGATCCCAACACCGGAGAATACGATCCGGCTCATGATTCGGAAGGTCGCGACAGGATCCGCGTAAGGGCCTATTTGGATGGCGACAATCCATTCGAGGGCTTGCAGGATCCCGATCGCTGGAACGATCTTCTCCCGGAAAACTTGCCGCATGTTCCAGGCGTATTCGAGCCGCTTTGGGTAAACTATACGACGAGCAACAAACCCTTCACGGATAAGCGTTATTCTAAATCGGCCTCTTTGTCGGCGGTCGGCACTTACTTCGATGGGAAGCTTAGATCGCTTTTGGGAGTGCGCGAAGATGAGTTCGACTTAAAGCGCTACATCTTGCCTGGCGGTTCTCGGGCCGAGCGGGTAGCGGAATTCGGCGAGATCGCTTATTGGGGGCAAGACGTGTATCTGGGATCTCCTGACGAAGCTCCCGATTCGTATGCTTACGTGCCCGAGTTAAGCCAATCGGCTACGACCTATAATGTGGGTTTAGTATATAAGCTAAACAATGATTTTAACGTTTATGCGAATAAATCGACTTCGTTCCGCTGGCAGGGCACGGAGGACTTTTTGGGAAGAGCTCTCGGACCGCAAGACGGTGAAACGCGCGAGATCGGTCTCAAGGGATCGTTTATGGAGGACAAGATTGACGTTACTTTGGCCGTTTACGAAATTGATCGCGAGAACGTAGCCTTCCGCGTGTCCAGCGCGAACAATTCGTCTGAGATTGAGCGACTATTCAACGACACGGAGATTTTGATCGATCCTGACACGAATGAGTTGATTTATCAGGATCCGGATCCCTCTTCGCCCAATTACTTGCAGACCGGAATGGGTTTGAATCAGGAACATCGCCAGGTTACTTCTAACGAGTCGGTTCAAGGCTGGGAAATCAATATTCTGACGCGTCGCACAGCGGGTTTGCAGGCGCGCTTCGCGATCTCACACCTCGAGGTTGAATCGACGGTTGACTTGTCAGATTACGCGGAGCAAGTAGAGCTCGCTCGAGGGCGTAAGGATTTACGGCAAGCCTTTCTTGATCAATACTGGCCCAGCGATCCTAACTATGTGGTAGAGACTTTGCCTTCGGCTGAAGAGGATTTGCGCCAGTCGCTCGAGGATGCGGAGCAGGTGTTGGTGGACAACGCCGGGACTGGGGCAATCACGGGCAGCCGCTCTCGTCCCTACACGGCCAGTTGGATTCTGGATTATCAGTTCGGCGACGAAACCCCGCTTAAAGGCTTGCGCGTTTTGCTTTCGGGAAGCTACGCGGATAATTATCTCCTTTCCACCAATGATGGCGTGCGCTGGATGGGTGGAGCAACTCATCCGGTGCATTTGTCTTTCAACTACAAGACGAAGCTGATGGATTACCCGGTTGACTTGAGACTGAGGCTCCGGGATATCCACGATTTTGAAAATAGCGATTTCAAGGAGCGTGGGGGATTCGTGGATCGTTTCTCGGGATTGGAAACTTGGCAGTCCAGAAATATTCGTCCGATGAGCTGGGAATTGAGCGCCAAGGTGAGATTCTAATATAGGCTGGCAAAGCTGGCGTGTTTTCGAGGCGGTCTCTTTGGGGAGACCGCTTTTCAAGATCCAATCGAATATCCATAAGATGATAGACTTGGTCGAAAATTCTGAAGCTGGAATCGATCGGTCGCAGCGCTTGTATCCGCGCGCCAGCGAAACGCGTCAGGTGGTCGAACTTTCTGGAGTTTGGAAGTTCAAGTTGGGCAATACGGATCCCGAGTTGGATGAGAGACCTGCGCGAAGGGCTCTCGAGACAAGAGAGCGGATGCCTGTGCCTGCCAGTTACAATGATATTTCTCAAAACCCGCAAGTACGCGACCATATCGGTTGGGTTTGGTACGAGCGTGAGTTTTTCGCGGATACGGCTTGGCGAAGTCGGAGCGTGTATTTGCGAATTGGAAGCGCATCGCAAAATGCTAAGGTTTGGCTCAATGGCGTTTATATCTGCGAAAATCGAGGCGGCTACCTTCCTTTTGGAGGGATGATCGAATCGATGTTGAGTTTTGATGGTCCGAATCGACTGACGATTGCGGTCGGGAACATTTTAGACTGGACGACCTTGCCGCCAGGCGAGCTGATAAGCTGGGAAGGGGAAGAGCCGTTGCGGTCGCCTAAAGGGAGGGGATGGGAAGGTCATG
>JBCCZW010000499.1:0-3881 GCA_039186805.1 Verrucomicrobiota bacterium | reverse complement strand
TGTTTGTGTCGCCCGACCAGGTTTTGGGCATCCAGGTCTTTAGCTCGTTTTTGATCTGGGCGAGCCTGGGGTCGGGGTCGTTGGCTAGATTGTTGAACTCGTATGGGTCGCTTTTGTGGTCGTAGAGTTACTCTAGGCCGTCGGGGTAGCGGATGTAGCGGAAGCGTTTGGACCGAGCCGAAAATACCCCTTCTCCGTAGGTGGTGATTGCGGGGCGATCCCAGCTGGAGTTTGGGTTTTCGAGAAGCTGACGCAGACTGAGTCCTTCGGTCGCGTGTGCAGGAGATTCCAGGTCGCAGTAGTCGATCAGGGTCGGATAGATGTCGATGGTGCTTACAGGTTGGATACAAGTCTTACCGCCGTTTCGGTTTTTAGAGAGGCGGATGGCGAAAGGAGTAAGGGCTGAGACTTCCCAAACGGTCGCTTTTTCGTAGTGGTCTTTTTCCCCGAGGTGAAAACCGTTGTCCGACCAGAAGACAACGATGGTGTTTTCACCGTAGGGGCTCGCGTCGAGCGCTTCTATGACGCGACCGCAATTCCAGTCGGCGAAACTAGTGCAGGCGAGGTAGCCGTGCAGGATGCGTTTCCAGTTCTCCGGTTCGTCTTTGCCTGCGCTCTTCCAGCGTTCGCCCCAGATGCCGGACAGGAAGTGACCATAGGGCGGGATGTCTGAAAGATCGCCTTCAAGGTAACCCTTGGGAAGCGCGATGTCTGCGGGATCATACATTTCGAAGAATCGCTTAGGCGCGGTGAAGGGAGTATGGGGGCGCCAGAGGCCGTACATGAGAAAGAACGGTTCATCATGCTTGCGTTGGAGAAACGCTATCGAAGCATCTGCGTTCTTCACGTCTGGGAAGTCGGAGTCCGGTCCTTCCCATTCGAAGGAACCCCAGAATTTCTGTCCGCCTTTCGTTTGTTTCGTTTCTCCGGTCTTGCGGATCCGATGTTCCTCTGGGACGAAAGGACCGAAGCCGCCATGGTAGGGTTTGTTTTCGAACATGTCGGCTTCGCGGCCCTCGGCGAGCTTGGCGTGGAAGAGCTTGCCGTTTCCGAAATTTTTGTAGCCGCTGCGTTTGAAGAGTTCGGGGAGCGTTTCGATATCGATGAGGATGCCTTGCTGCCAGGGGTTGGAGCCATTGAGATAGGAACCTGTGGTGTGCGGATAGAGTCCGCTAAAGACCGCCGCTCGGGAGGGTCCGCAAACAGGCGAGGCGCAGGTGCCGTAGCGAAAGGTGACGGCTTGTTTCTTAAAGGCGTCCAGGTACGGTATACGGGTCCCTGGGTAGGCATTATAGAAGCCGTAGTCGTTCATGTCGTCCACGATGATCATGAGCACATTGGGACGTTGGTCATTGGTTTGGGCCGAAAGGGTCGAGGCCGTCGCGAGGGCGGTCGCGAAAGTGAGTCGTTGGATCAGGCGAAATTGGGGTATTGGGATATTCATCTCGGTGGTATTAAGCGGAAAACCGCGATGCATCGAAAAGACGATGTGGGTTAGCGGAGAGTCAAGGTAAGGGGAGTGAAAACGGTTGTATTCCGCATAAAAGGGCGTTGGCCGTAAAACTAAGGAGCCCGGCTGCGGCGAAGCCTGGACGTTGCGGGGCAGTTTGGCGAATGGGCCAAGTTTATTGACTCCGCTGATTTCGGAACTATCCCCGCACTCATGGAAACCCCTTCCAAGTTAAGTCTCCCTAAAAGCGCAGTCGTTGTTTATTCCGGCGGAATGGACTCGACGGTGTTGCTTTGTAAAATGTTGAAGGAAGGCGTGGACGTAAAGGGAGCGCTCTCTATCGACTACGGGCAGAAGCACAGTAAGGAGCTTCATCGAGCGAGGAAGATTTGCGAGAGCTTGGGGGTGCCCCACAAGATTGCGGATTTGAGTTCTTTGGTGGACCTCTTCGGCAACAGCGGTCTCACAAATCCGGATACGGCCGTTCCCGAAGGTCACTATGAAGAGGAGCAAATGAAGGTGACTGTGGTTCCTAACCGGAATATGATCCTGATCTCGGTGGCGACGTCTTGGGCGATTTCCTTAAAGGCGGAATCGGTGGCTTATGCGGCCCATAGCGGAGATCATGCGATTTATCCGGACTGTCGCGAGGCATTTGCCAATGCAATGGATCAAGCCTTGTCAGTTTGCGATTGGAGCAAGATAGAGCTGTACCGTCCCTTCGTGGGTTTGAGCAAGGCGGATATCGTTCGCGAGGGTATCAAGGCGGGAGCTCCTCTGGAGAGAACCTGGTCATGCTATAAAGGGCGAGAACTGCATTGCGGACGATGCGGCACCTGCGTGGAGCGGCGCGAAGCGTTTCATTTGGCAGGGGTGGAAGACAAGACTCCGTACGCGGAGAACGCGCCGACGGTGGAGGAGCTTGTCAAAGCCGATTGGAAACTCCATTAAGAGAGTCGATTGCGACCATGTTTACCTGTCAAAAGACTTACGCCGACGTTCCTTTCGCTCATCGTCAGCACATGCATGAAGGGCATTGCGCGTTCATTCATGGACACAATTGGAGTTTCACCTTCGTTTTCGGTTGCAGAGAGTTGGATGAGTGCGGTTTTGTCTTAGACTTTGGGAAGCTGAAAGGAATCAAGCGTTGGATCGATGATAATCTGGACCATGCCTGCCTGTTCAACGAAGACGATCCCATGCGCGAGCGATTCATGGAGATGAAGGACGAATTGGGAAGACCTGTATTCAAGAGCTACGTACTTGATCGCTGTTCGAGCGAAGGTTTGGCGAAACATCTGTACGATGTGGCGACTCCCATCGTGAGAGATCAAACAGAGGGTCGCGCCTTTATCGTGTCGGTGAATGTAACCGAAGATGCCAAGAATAGCGCGACTTATCATGCTCCGGCCTTAGATGCATGATGACCAAGTATCCGGTACATGAATACTTTCACTCATGGCAGGGAGAGGGCGCGCATTGCGGTCGCTCAGCCTTCTTTATTCGTTTGTTCGGCTGTCCGCTGAAGTGCTCTTGGTGCGATTCAGCGGGGACTTGGCATCCGGATTACATTCCCGAGAAAGTCGAGCGATATAACGCGGACGAGCTCGCGAAATTGGCGAAGGCGTCTAAGGCAGAGTTCGTCGTGGTGACGGGCGGAGAGCCGACGATACACGACTTGCGAGAGTTGACAACCGCTGTACATGCAGAGGGCTTTCCCGTCCATCTCGAGACGAGCGGAAGTTTTGAAATCAAAGGGGATTTCGACTGGATCACGCTTTCGCCGAAGTGGCAGAAGTTGCCGCTTCGCGATTCCTTGGCCAAGGCTTCTGAGCTGAAGCTGATTGTAGAGGATGGAGAGAGCATTGGAAAATGGATACAGGAGTTAGAGGGATTCCTGGATCGTCCAACCTGGTTGCATCCGGAATGGTCTGCTGTCAAAAATCCTGAAGTGCTCAAGTCGATAACCGAAGCAGTAAAGACGCATGGCGCTCCTTTTCGCGCGGGGTATCAGATTCATAAGTTATACCAAGCGGATCTTATGGACGAGAATTCAAAAGATGCTGCCCCTCTGGGCGGAAATCCGGATCTGGGTTACTGAGACGATGAAAATCCGGAGCGTGGGAATTCAGAATTACCGCAATATTGCGTTCGCCCGTTTGGAGTTCGATGCAAATCGGGTATTCTTTGTAGGGAAGAATGGACAGGGTAAGACGAATATGCTGGAGGCTCTGGCTTGCATCACTTCGCTTCGGGCTTTTCGGACGAGAGAAAACAAAACCTTAATTGGACCGACCGAGGCGTATTCAGAAATGGCGTACGAGGTTTCCCACGAGGACTATGACGAGCTTGCGGCTCGAATTCGGATTAAGCAACGAGGCAAAGAAGCTTGGATCGACGGGGAGCCCGCTAAGCGCGTCTCGGACTTCGT
>JBCCZW010000498.1:0-3895 GCA_039186805.1 Verrucomicrobiota bacterium | reverse complement strand
TCCAAGGAAGGCTTCAATACTTCCAATAGATCAGGCGCCGCCTTCTGAGTCTCTCGCCAAGGCCTCGCTAAACATGCCCCGGAAAACGCTTCCAAATACGCCCCCACCGCATCCGCTTTCTCCAGCACGCTTGCCAATAAAGCCTCCACCTGTTGGCCCTGAGACTCGCTGGAAAATTCAGCTTTTGCAAAAGCGCAATCCGCGTCCCCCAAACGCCAAGCCTCGCCATCCAAGGTCAGCTGCGTCAAGACCCTCCCTTGTTGCCCGAGAAAGCTCTCGACCAAATTCCAAAGCTCGTTTGCGGACGAAGGCTCAGTCCCTTCGAAATCCACTTTTTCGCCATCGAGAAAAACCTCAGCCATAAGCCTATGCAATCAGCCTCAACTCCTTTTCCCCTCTCGTTAGCGTACCCGATTTCAGAATACGACAACGCAACCCGCCACGCCCCTTCAGCAAGTCCTCGACACCTTCCCCCACCGCTTCGTTCATCCAGAAGCAAGGAGCGCACTCCTCCACTCCCGAAAAGCGAACGCCGTCAATCTCGAACTCGCTTCCTATCAGTTCGTTCAAGTCAACGCCGCTGGTAACGATATTTCTCCGAAAGCTCGACGCATCAATATTCTGAATACCCGTTCGCGTAGCAACCTCCTCAATCACCTCCCTCGCGAAAAAAGTGATCTGACCTTTGAAATTATCCCTATAGTCAAAAAAACGATCGCCCTTTAAACCTTTTCCCTCGACGCATTCAACCTGCTCCACCTCTTGAACTCCGTGATCGAGCCGCCCCTTTCCAAATCGCCCCTTAAAGTCATGCCCGATCGAAAGATAGATCTCTTCTATATTCAAAATTCTAATACTCGACATAACCGCGCCAATCAATCCGCCTGACCACTTAGCTCATCGCGAGCCTTTCGCAGGGCATCCGGATCATTCACGCTAGCCAGCCAAAAAGGGCGATCAAGCGCAATCCGCTCCAGATCCGCCGCCTCCAAAAGACGCCTCAAACCGAAGCGTCCCAGGCTCGCTCTCTCTTCAATCAATGGCAGACAAGCAGGTTCGTAAATCGCGCACATAGGATCAGCGAAACCATCCTCCGCCACAAAAGCGGTCGCTTGTTTTTCCTCATCTCTACGATTTGCGAGCTGCACCAAATGAGAAATCTCCAAATAGGGCATATCAACCGCAATCACCATCACCGGCAACGCGCTCGCCACTCTTAAACCGGCCAGCACGCCGCCCATGGGTCCCTCAACTCCCGCCACGTCCTCAACGATTTCCACCCCTTCAGGCAATTCACGGCGGGAACTTCCTTTTGGCCCCACACTCACTACCACTCTAGAACACAACTTTTGCAGCATCCCAATAGAATACTCGAGCTGGGTCCGCTCGCCCCTCAACTTAAGCTCCCCCTTATCCTGCCCCATCCGGCCGCTCTTGCCGCCGCACAAAATCAGACCTAGCATTTCACGCCTCATCGGCACCTCCCTCCTCTCGAAAATACCGAGACTCAATCAAGTCGAAAAACCTGCCAGCATATTGCTCCACATCTCCCAAATTCGAATTCTCCATCCGCGACCGCATGCCTAAACGGCCCGACGCCACCTCATCAATTCGATTCGCTTTATCGACCGCAAAGCGAACGTACTGATCACGATCCGTCGCTACCCAATCGCTCATTCCCGCCGCCATCAGAATACTCTTACCAACGCGAGACGCATGCCTATCCCCTTCAAAGCAAACCACAGGCACTCCCATCCAAAGGGCTTCGCAAGTGGTCGTCGTCCCATTGTACGGAAAGGTGTCCAAGGCAATATCCAATCGCCCGTAAGAAGCCATATGCTCAGTGTAATTCCTCAGTCTCGGAAGAAATTCGATTCGCTCGCCCGAGATTCCATGCATCGCGAAACGCGATCGCAAATCCTCCTGAATGTCTTCGTCGCCAAATTGCCAAGACTTCATGACTAGCCGGCTATGCTTCACTTCATTCAAAATCGCAGACCAGGCTTCAATCACCGAGTCATTCATCTTCGCCCCATTATTGAATGAACCAAAGGTCACGTATCCGTTCATCGTATACGGACTCGGCTCTACCTTCGGAAGTTCGAAAGGCGACGCATAAGAAAGAAAGCAACCTCCCAAACGAAGATTTTCCTCCCCAAATGCGCTATCGTTCGCCTCGGGGTCCGTCACTCCATCCACAATGCGTCCATCTAAAACATCCAGGCCTACCTTATTCGGATACCCTAGCCAACTCAGCTTCAGATACGCTTTCGCCTCTCGCATCACATCCAACCTCGCGCCTGCGGTATGACCGGAAACATCGATCAACGCATCAATCTCATCCGCTTCAATCACACGCGCGACCTCCTCCGTGGTACATCCCAAAATCGAACGCCAACCCGTGCAGCGCTCGCGGAACTTGCCGCTCACCGAGTCCTCCAATGCTCCTTCCGCATAGCAAAATAACTCCGCTCGACTCCGCTCGTGAAAGACAAATAGAGGCAAAAGAAAATAAGCTACCGAGTGAGCGCAAAAATCGGCGGATACGAAACCTACCCTCAATACCTCTCCTTTCGCTTTCCTCCTCGCGGTCCTCTTTGCCGCAGGTCGGCTAAAGCAAGCGTTAGAAAACAGATGGGCCCTTTCGACATCCTCCTTTTCCAGATCCGACATGAAATTGAGGGAGTATAGAAATTTGGATACGATCCTCAGTTCATTGGGCGAAACATTCACCGCCTTGTCCAAAAAGCTGAAGCCGGCTTCCGCCCGACAAGCATCCCTCATGGCAGCCCCCAAGCTTGCCAGCGACGAAGCGTCCCCTGGGCGAATGGCGCAGGCCCTCTTCAAAAGACTTATCCCTTTACTCAACTGTCCATCGCGATGATAAGCCAACCCAAGATTCGCCAAAATCGTCGCGTCATCGGGAGCGCGCTCGTTCGCCTTTTCGAAACAACGCAAAGCTTCCTCGCTTTGACCCCTCGCCTCAAGGGCTTCGCCCAAGCAATTGAAACCTGATCCTTCCTCGGGAGCCAACTCGATTGCCTTCCGAAACGACGCAATGGAAAGATCGAGCTTACCCAGCTTTCGCAACGTATTTCCATAGTTGATACGTAAAGCAGGTTCATTAGGAATCAAATCGACAGATCGGGAAAGCAGAGGCTCCGCCAACTTCCACTCGGATCGCATTGCGAAAAAGAGCCCGTACTTCGCAAGAGCCATCCCATCCTCAGGATTCTGTTCGCAAGCCTCTCTGTAGACCCTCTCGCTTTCATCCCATCGCTCAAGCTTCGCCAAGCACTCGGCGTAGTTCAGTTTAAAGGCAGTCGAATCAGAATTTCCACTACAAGCGATCGAAAACCGCTCTACCGCCTCCAAATGCTCCTTTCGATCCAACAACAAGAGTCCAAGCAGATTGTTCGTCTCGGGCTGAGCGGGATTGCGGCGAAGGATCTCGCGGTAAGAAGTCTCGGCCTCTTCCACGCGTCCCGCCTTGTGCGCCTCAAATGCCTGCGTCAACTCCGACATTCCTAGCTCTGCAAACGCCTCTCGCTAAGCCTTCGCCGCCATGGATTTTTCCCACATGCTCTCGACCGCCTCGCCAAAACGCGTTGCAAAACCTGCCTCGTCCCTCAAAGGCGAAGCCTCCATTTTTGCTCGGATACTCATCCGCAACTCATTCAAGGCCCCAGCATCGGAAGCCAAACCTCGAGCGATAGACACAAACGCTTCCTCGTCCATGGCCACCAACTGATCCAAACCAACGCTTCTCAACAAAGAGCAGCCCACACGCGAAGCATGACGAGTTCCCGCCAAAGTAATCACCGGAACTCCCATCCAAAGCGCCTCGCAGGTAGTCGTCGTGCCGTTGTAGGGAGCGGTGTCCAAAGCGATGTCG
>JBCCZW010000497.1:0-3920 GCA_039186805.1 Verrucomicrobiota bacterium | reverse complement strand
CGATCGGCAAGGCCGATGGGGTGGCGGATGATAAGGAGCCTCAGGTAGGGATCGAGAACTTCGGCGATTCGTCAATAGATATTGGATACAGGTATTGGGTGAGGACGAAAAACTACTACTCAATAAAGTATGCCGTGAATCTGGAGATCTTCAAAGCGTTGAAAGCTGCAGGCGTGGGGATTCCGTTTCCGCAGAGAGAAGTGCGTATATTGGGTAAAGAGGAGTGAGCTTTCAGCTATTTATAGAGGCGATGGTTTCACGAGCGAGACGCTCGCTGTATGAATTGATTTTCCAGTGCCCGGGGCTCCAGCCCTTGAGGAAGCGATGGAAGTCTGTCCAAGCGATAGGGTATAGTTTCCGCCAGTTTTGTTCTAACGCCTCGGGATCTGTTTTGGAGTTTCGCTCTTTAAGCGCATGGCGCAGTTTGGAGAAGTAGTGGTCGAGGAGATACGCTTCTTGCCGTTCGCATTCGTTTTCGTCGAGACAGGAGCCGACGAAGTAGGCGAGGTCTTTCATACCGCAGCCGCGACCTACGTATTGGAAGTCTAAGGCGGCAACTTGGGAGCCGTCTGGGCTGAAGCAGAAGTTGGCCAGCTTGGCGTCACCGTGGACGAGGGTTTGAAAAGGTGAATCCTTTAGTAGTTGGTCGATGGATGCAGCCGCGCGCTTTAGTGGAAGATCTTCTAGCGCTTCGAGTTCATCGGGGCGTGTTTCCAGATGCCAGTAGGTACCGGTTTCCCAGAGATCGGAAGCTTCTTGATCAAGGAAGGTAGCGTGGAAACTGGCTAGCCAGGAGAGGCAGGCTTCGAATTCAGTTTTGCCGATTGTTGATTTGCGCGAGGGGTACCCAGCGGCATCTAGGTCTTCGAATACGAGCAAAGTTTCGTTGTCTTGCGAATCTACGGCCAGACAATGAGGCGTGCGGCAGGTGGCTTCGCATCTGTCGTTCCAATTTGAATACCATGCAGTTTCGACTTGGTAGGACTTAAGTTTGCGTTGGTGTGAGAGGTCGGTGTTCCAGCCTCGCGGGTGATTGTCTCTCTCGGGTATAAGGACTTGCTTGGCGACGATGGTATTGTGGGGCGAACCTTCGAGTTGGAAGCGAACGATTCGACCGTAGCCGCTCCATAGGCTTTGTATCGTCTCGATTTCGCGTAGATCGCTAGCGCTGGTAGCAATTTTAATCGTTTCCAGGAAACGCTCATTCATGAGCGTTTGGATAGATAGCCGAGGGGGATTTGCAACGGGATTTTGGGCATGAAGTGAGCGGTTTTACCAAACTCATACTCGATTTCTGATTGTATAAGCGGTTCGGCCTTAATCCTATTTGAGCTTAGGTTTAGCTTCGATAAAGAGTTGCTATAAACTTTGGGAATTTGCGTTTCAGTCCCCTAAAAAGTTCTCTAGCATACGCTTCCCACCTTCGGTAGCGAAAGATTCGGGATGGTATTGGATTCCGTAGATTGGAAACTCTTTGTGTTGAACGCCCATGATTTCTTTGCCGGATTTCGATTCGGCTGAGTAATCTTCTGAGGCGGAGTGGTCGTCGTCGACGATGGCTGTGATACGAAGCGAGTCGGGCAGGCTGAGCGGTTCGGCCATAAGGGAATGGTAGCGCATGATCTCGACGTGTTGGGGAAGGTTAGCAAACGGGCCGGAGTTGTCGTGGGCGATATCGCTGGTCTTTCCGTGCATCGGTAGTGGCGCGTGCACTACGTCGCCGCCGAAGCAGTAGACGATGCCTTGCATTCCGAGGCAGACACCTAGGAGTGGAATCTTAGGGCCGAGCTTGGTGATCGCGTCGGCGCACACGCCGAAGTATTCGGGGTCTTTGGGAGTGCCGGGACCCGGGGAGACGATGATGCGATCGGGCGCCAGCGCTTCGATGCCGGCGAGGTCGATTTCGTCGTTGCGTTTTACGATGACTTCGAAGGCGTCGTCGCGGGCTTCCAGGATTTCGCCCACGTATTGATAAAGATTATACGTGAAGGAATCGTAGTTGTCGATGATGAGGACTTTCATGGTGAGGGTCGGAAGTCTCTCGACTTCCGCTACGGGTTTTTATTCTGAGGTTCCTTCGAAGGTAGAGAGGGTTTTCTTCATGGCGGCGAGTTTGCGTTGGATTTCCAGGTACTCGTTTTCGGCTATCGAGTCGTAAACGTTGCCGCCGCAGGTTTGGGCGTAGGCGTCGCTGCCGTTGACAAATAGGGTTCTAATGGGGATGGCGAAGGCGCAGTCGCCGTTGAAGCTGAACTGGCCGAGAGCGCCGCCATAAGGGCCTCGGCCATCGGTTTCGAGCTCGTCGATGATCTTGATGGCTTCGATCTTGGGCGCGCCTGATAGAGTGCCGGCTGGGAAATTGCTCGCGAGGGCGGAGAACATATCTTCCTTCTCGTGGATGATGCCGACAATCTCAGAGGAGATATGTTGGACGTGGCTGTAGCGCTTTATGTCCATCAGACTGCGGACTTTGACGGTGCCGAAGCGGGCGACGCGACCAATGTCATTGCGGTGGAGATCGACGAGCATGTTGTGCTCCGCTATTTCCTTCGGATCATTGAGAAGCTTACGGGCAAGTTGGACGTCTTCTTCGGGGGTTTTACCGCGGTTGATCGTACCGGCGAGAGGGAAGGTCTCCATTTCGCCTTGGCGAAGGCGGAAGAGGAGTTCTGGACTGGCGCCGATGATTTGCTGTTCGCCGAATTTAGCGAAGTACATGTGAGGGGATGGGTTTACTTCGCGAAGCTTTTCGTAGATTTGGATGGTATCGCCTTTGATCTCGTAGCGGCTTTTGAATCCGACTTCGCATTGGAAGATAAGACCGTCGAGGATGTCTTTTTTGACGCGTTCCACGGCGGCTGCGTGTTGTTCGCGATCCATGGTGTCGTGTAGGAACTGTACGCTGATTTCACCAGGCTCTACGTCAGGTTCGTTCAGTAGCGTTTCGACTTCGGAGAAGCGATCGAGGTCGTAGTGAAAGTAGAAAATCTCGCCGGTCATCTTGTCGTAGACGATTCCGTCCTTGTAGACGCCGAATTTGAAGGGCTCGAAGTAATCGGAAGTCTTTACGTCGAGAGTGGGCTCGAAGAAGTTGATGCTATCATAGCCAATGTAGCCGACGAGTCCGCCTGCGTAGCGGCGCGAGATAACGTTATGCGGAACGACTTCGCGGAGAGCGTAATAGGGGTTTTCGACTTCGAACGAGGCGGTAGAGCTTGTATTCGTATTTTCGATACAAAGGGTATTGCGATCCTTGGCGTAGACGATTACTTGAGGATCGAAGCCGATAATGTGGTAACGCGAGATATAGCTTTCTTCGCCAAGAGATTCGAGGAGGAAGCAATTCGAGTAGCGTCGCTCGATCTTCTTGAAGAGTTGAAAGAAATCGAAGTCTTCCGCGAGTTTGCGGTAATTGGGCTTACCGGTGAGTTCGATTTTAGGGAGCTGTGTCATGGAAAATTTGGAATTTAGAATAGTGAATGTGGAACTCGGGGAGCGGCGTATTTAGAAGATGAGCTTGTCGAATTTGCCGGATTTTAGGGCTTTGGAGCCTCGGGTAACGGTGGCGATGCCGACGCCGAGTTTGGCGACGATTTCTCGTTGAGAGACCCCTTTTTTGAGGAGTTTGATGATTTGGAGACGGTGAACGATTTCCTCCATCTCGCGGTCAGTGAGGATGGTGTCTAGGAAGCTTTCAACTGCCGATTCGGAATTGAGGGAGTGAATCTTCTTCACTAGCTGACGCTTTTGTTTTCGGAATTCGCTCATGTACTAGTGTGCTAGTGCATTGAAGCGGAGGGTCAAGGAGAATTTTTGCGTGAAGGCTAGGGATGGACGATGGACCAGTAGCTTATTCGCTCGCAAGCGAGCTTCCTACATGGGTTGTGGTGAGGCGATCGGCGAGGCGGGTGGCGCGGTGG